>QHVD01000492.1 GCA_003222235.1 Gemmatimonadota bacterium
TCGGGCGCGGCCAATCCGGCCACAGGCGGGCCGGTCGGGCCGCACCCGGCCCAACCCGGCGGGTTCTGGTCAAAGCCTGACGCGTACGCTTGGCCCCCCTGCTTGAACGACGTGGTGAGGCGTAGCGTGACCGCCCCCTTCACCGCGATGTACGGGGTGTTCAGGCGGACGATCACACCGGTGCGCCGCCGTGCTTGCGTCTGGACGCCCGAGCCGACGGTGCTCGTCGAGACCAGCCAGAAGGTGGTGTTGTCGAGCCTGGTGACGCGAACGCTGTCGAGCCCGCCGCCCAGGACCGTTACGGGTCGGACCGTGACGTTCCCCGGCTGTATCGTGTGCACCCAGCTCGTGTCCCAGCTCCGCAGCACGTCGTTCTGCCCGTACTCGGCCGCGGCGAGGGCCTGCTCCTGAAACAGCAGGTTGCGACTGATGCGGTAGTCCGCAACCGAGGTCGTGAACACCCCCAGGATGAGGGCTCCGACCAGCACGACGACGAGCAGCGCCGTCACCAGCGCGAGCCCGGGCTCCTTAAGGCTGTCCGTCAGACGCGTCATCTCTCCTCCTGAAAGCTCACTGGCGGTTCCGCACGCCGACGTCCATCACCAGGGAGTCGTTGTAGGTCCCTTTGGGCATGCCGCTGACGTCGATCTGCTGCGCCTGCCCCCGCACGCTGATCTTGACCCGCGCCACCTTGGGGCCGTTTGTCGTCGCCCCGGCGAGCGCGGCGCCGGTGGAGTCGTAGTACGAGAACAAGAGCCCGCTCGCCTCGGGCGCCCCGCTCGAGTAGGGCCGGTAAGGGCCGGCGAGCGGCTGGAGCGCGGTGCACGCGGGCGAGCGGCCGGCGAGGCAGTCGAACCAGCCGAGGTACCAGCGGCCGTCCGTGGCCTGGTACAGCTCGTAATGCGCGCGGCGGAAGAAGCGGATCGGCGCCCCCGTGAGGAGCGTCGGCGGCAAAGGCCTGGTTGCGGGAACCGTGATACGATAGCTCGCCCGAGCGGTGTCCGCCGCCTGCACGAAGCCGCCCGCGATCGGACAACCGTTTGCGCCCGTGACCGCCGTGACGGTGGCGATGCTCAGCGGCTTCCACGTGTCGTCGTCGGGGCCGATGTTCGTGCTGTCGTCGTAGACGAAGAAGGAGTCGCCCGCGACGGGCGCGGTGGACCAGACGGTCAGCGTGTTCCCGTTCGCGAGCTCGAGCGGCGGGATGAGGAACTGGGTGGCCGATGCGATCCGACAGATGATCGCGCTGCCCGTCACCGCGCGGAACTCGACCGCCTTGTCGCTCAGCGCGTAGAAGTCGTTGCCGGAGGGCGAGACGGCGCGCAGGTCCGTGGGGATCGCGCCGATCGCCTGGCGGAGCTGCGTGCGCACCTCACTGAGCTGGCCCGCGCTGCGGTAGAACTGCTGCTGGCGCGCGAGCACGGTCATGGTCGCGCCGACCGTGAGCCCGAGCAGTACGACCACGAGCATCAGCTCGGCGAGCGTGAAGCCCCCGGTCCGCTTCATGGGCACGTGCGGTGACTGGTGTAGACCTTGAGCCGCACGCCCCGCGGCGTCCGGTACGTGACGCTGTCGGTCATGAGCCTGAGCGTCATGGCCGTGTTGGGAGTGGCCGGGGTGGTCACCGTCCACACTTCCGTGATGCCGCGCGCCGTGGCGCTCCCGCCTGTGAGCGCGGGCGAGGAGCAGGCGAGGCCGCGCAGCCGCTCCAGGCGTGACTGCGCCATGGTCGCCGCGATGGTCTGCTGCCGGGCGCCGCCCATCATGCGCACCACCACCGCGGATGTCGCACTGAGGCTCAGGATGCCTACGGTGAAGAGCATCAAGCTCAGCATCAGCTCGACGAGCGTGAAGCCCCGCTCGTCACGGCGACGGCCGCTGGTCATGAGACACACCCTCCCTGGAGAATGGCGCCGAGCGCCGAGACGCAAATGGACTTGGTGATGCCGGTCTTCGACAACGTGATCGTTTGCGATCCGGACAGGCCGACGGCGATGCCGCGGCCGTTGAACACGATCGAGTCACGGCTCGCGGTCATCGTCACGTTGTAGGCGGAATCGAGGCGCACGGCTGCACGGTAGGAGACCTGCACGCCGCTCGAGTCGGTGGTCACCCACACGCGCTGCCCGGCGCTGTGGAACACCGTGGTGCGCCCCTTCTGAACCGACGCCGCCCGGGCGGTGGTGAGGTACGCCTCGGTCAGGTACCGGGCCTCGCGGACCGTTTCGGCGGAGTACGCGCTGTGCACCTTCGGGAACGCGGCCGCCAGGATGAGAACGACCAGGACCGCGATGGTCGCGAGCTCCACGAGCGTGAAACCCGCATCGCTTCGGTGTGCGCGAGATAGGCCGGCTGCCATCGTCGTCCTCTAGGGCGAGGCGTGGTGGAGTCTGACACGGTCGGGAGGGGACCAGCCCCAAAGAAACGACCGGCTGCGTGCATGTCGCACTCAGCCGGTTTCGCCACTCGCTCCCCCCGAGGCATGGGCGAGCCGCACGACGTGGTGCCTCGAGGATCTCAGCGTCTGAGTTGCCGTCGGGCCGATACTCGCAAGCCATGGGCCGCCCGTGCCGATCGCGGAGAGGGAAGAACCGTCCGGCGCCCCTATCTCCCAACCCGCGACGCGTTTCAGCGCGAAGGTGCGGTCTCGTTCGGGCCAGCGCGTTTTCACTCGCGAGCAGCATTCATTGCGGTCGCACGCTGGCAGTGTTGCGGCAGCCGTGCACCGGCTTCTCCCCGTGCGGCCACCCCTCGACCACGCGATGCAGCATGCGCCTAACACCACGTTTGTGTGAGTGTCCGGCCACACACCTGAGCGTTCGTTGTCGTGGTCCCATCCCACAAACAGCGGTACGACAGTTGCGCCCCTCCCCCATCCCACAAACAGCGGTACGACAGTTGCGCCCCTCCGTTGCCCGCACAGGACCGCGTCAAGCCGGCGTTCCGGTCATTGTGCTTTCCCTCGGAGGTGGTTCGTGAACCGTATCGCTCTGTTGTTTTCCGTCGCCGTACTGCTGGTCGTAGCCGCCTGCGGCGATGATCCGGTGAAGAAGGACCTCACCGGCCCAGCGAAGCCTACCGCTGCGGTGGCCGTCGTGGCTCCCGAAGTGGACACCGCCAAGGCCTCGTCGATCTGCCGCGCCTCGGTCCGCACGCGTCAGGTCGCGCGGCTCCGGCTGAGCCGGGTCCCCGGCGATCGCGTAGCCCTCTCCAAAGCGAAAACCTTCGGCGCGCTCGTCACCGCCGCCTGCAAATAACTAGAGGTCTCCATGCGTAGCGTTCCACTCAAGGTCGTGCTCACGGCCGGGCTCGCGCTCGGCCTGTTCGTGCTCCCAGGGGCTGCCAGCGCCCAACAGGCGTTGGTGTACTGCCCGATCAATCTGGATCGCACCGGCTGCGACGCGATCGTCACCGCGCTCACCGCCGGCAGCACCTACCCCGGCGGCGTGGGCCGCGGCTATGACGGGACCGGCGGGACCGTGGATCTACGGTCCGCCGAGCTCTTCGCCTATACGGTCTTCGTCGTGCCCTCGCTCGCCGACGACTCGACGAGCCAGCCGTACGGCTTGCTGCGCGACTCCGTGGTGGTGGAGCACCTGCGCGCGGCGCTGATCGGGGGTGTGGCGGTCTGGTCGGGGACGCCGGACCAGGGCACGACGAACCGGGCGGAGAAGGACCAGCTGATCCAGAACCTGGCGCACTGGGCCGGGGCGAGCTACGCCGCGGCGCACGGTCCCGGCCTGGTGGCGTTGCTCGACCTGTCGGAGAACCAGGATGCGCGCTACGACTGGCTGCGCGCGATCACACCGACGCACCTGACGTCGGACCTGGAGGTGGTGGCGTACGACAGCGTGCGGGCGCTCACGCC
>QHVD01000493.1 GCA_003222235.1 Gemmatimonadota bacterium
CGAAGCACACGGTAGGTTCTTCTGCTGCGCCTCGTGCGCTCGCGAGATGGGCGCCGCAGGGTTGAGTGACCGCGCGTAGAAGTCCTGGGGTCGCATCACCTCGGCGGTTCCGGGCGTCACGGGCGGCCTTTCACCAGCAGGATGAGGAACGAGGCGAACGCCATGAAGCTCAGGGCGCTCCGAACGGCGTGGAGCCGGCCCCACCGAGCGAGTAACGCCTCGGCCTCTGGCGACGCCTTGTCCAGCGAAGGGTCGAGCAGACAATGGTTCGTCGGGAGAATGACGAACAGCGTGAACGGCACGACGGCACCGAGCACCACACTGCTGACGAGCCAGCCGAGCCCGCCGCCTGCCGCCCATCGTCCGATCCCAGCGCTCGCGCCGACGAGGGCGAGCGCCGCTTGCATAACGGCGCCCCGCTTGTAGCTCGGTCCGAACTCGGTGACGGCCAGCGCGAACCCACAACTCACCCGCGCCGGGTGCTCAACGAAGGTGATGTAGACGGCGGCACCCGTGAAGAGGCCGGCGGCCAGGGTGGCGAGTAGCGCCCCGATCAGAGCCATGTCGAGTAGACCTCCCCTCGATCAAGAGACACGAACGGTTGCACCCGGTGTCCGACACGCGAGCGCCTGACCTACAGCACGATCACCTGCCCGTCGTCCGTGCACTCCATGTCGGCCTCGTCCCGGCGGCTCAGCATGTCCGCGCTCATGTGGGTGAGAACGACTCGCCGGCAATCAAGACGCTGACGATTCTCATGGACGGTCTGGTAGTTGAGGTGATACGTGACCTTCTTCTCGAAGAAGTACGCCTCACACACGAAGAGGTCGGCCCCGCGTGCGGCCTCGACCAAGCTCTCGGTCCATTCCGTGTCGCCGGAGTGGGTGATCACCTTCCCGCCATACTCGACGCGCAGGGCGTAGGCGGGGGCGCCGCTGGCGTGCTTGACTAGGAACGGGGTCACGCTGGCGGGGCCGACCAGGGTTCTCGAAGCTCGACAAACTCGATGGCGAAGCGGCGGTCCACCTTGGATGAGCCCGGAAAGAAGACCTCCATCGCCGCCTCGACTCGCTCCCGCACGCCAGGCGGGCCGCCGACGACGAGCGGGCGTGTGCGCCGAGCAAACTGCCCATCGAGAATGAGGAACGGCAGCCCTCCGAAGTGATCTCCATGGAGATGGGTCAGCCCCACGCAGCCGATCTCGGACGGCTCCAAGCCGGCCCGCTTCAGCGCGATCAGCGATGAGGCGCCGCAGTCGATCAGAACGGGCTCGCCCGGCCCGGAGAGGTGGAGGCAGGTTTGGAAGCGTCCCCCACTGCCGAAGGCGTCGCCTGAGCCGAGAAACTGAATACGAACCTGATTCATGTCCTTTCGGTCTGCCACCTCCTTCCGCAGTGGTGCCAATCTACCTTCGCAGCGCCCGAGCCGCCTCGCGGACGAGCGCGTGGAAGAACCTCCCACCCCAAGTCCCCACCGCGAGCAAGGCCCCGAAGAGAATCACGGCGTCGATGCTCTCCCGCCCCTCTCGCGCCCAATACACGTCTTCGAGCCGTAGCCACAGGGCGAACTCGTCCAGCGTCAACGCGGCGCCCACGCCGTAAAGCAGGGCCGTCAGGCGCGACGGCCAGTCGAGGGAGCGACCGATGCCGGTGCCGACTTGGGCGAGCCAGAGGTAGCCGACGCCGAGCAGGAGGAGGATGCCCAGCACGAGGGTGATGGAGGTGCATGCCGCCGACGACGACATCGTGGAGCGGACCCTTGCCCGCGTGGATCGTGTAGGTGATCGCCCGCACGATGGCGAAGGTCAGGAAGAAGGCGACCGAGGAGAGGAACAGGCGCTCCCGGCGGGCATCGGCAAAGTGCTCGCGGTAGATGGCACGCGGTGAGCGGAGCGGCGGGGCACCGTGGGTCTGAGCGCCTTCGTCCGTCGAGACCTTGGGATGTCGCGAACTCGACACCGAATTCGTCCGCGTCAATGCCGAGGCATCGCCGGTCTCAAAATCGTTAGGTGAGCGCGGCCCTCCGCTGGGACAGCAGCCACACGGCACCCCAGGAGACGCCGACGGCGACCACGGCGTAAATCACGCCGAACAGCACGCCTTCGTGCATCGGCTCCGGGTCTCGGAACGTGAACAGCGTCAGATTCACGATCACGTAGATGGCGTAGACGACGCCAATCGGCAAAGCCCACCGCCGCATGCGCCAGATGCCCGCCGCGTAGACGAGGAGGTAGAGGCCAAAGAGCGGTCCAACGACCGCGTTCGCCGTCCCCGACAGCCGATGGCCGAAGAGGACAAACCCCGGACGGAGCCCGCCGCCAAGGCTCGCTTCGAGCGGCTTCGCTAGGTCCGAGACCGCCAGTAGCCCAAACAGAAGGGCGAGGACGGTGAGTCGCGAACCGCGATCAGGATTGTTCATCGACCGTTCTCCCTTGTGGGACTGGAGGTCGGCGCTCAGCCTTGCCCCGCCACCCGCCTTGGCTCAATCACGTACATGACCCGCACCTGGTCTGGCCGCCGGCTCGGATTGCGCTCCGCGCCCAGGTACTTCTTGGCGAGCAGGTTCGTGTGCTCGACCGCGCCGTCCTCGGTGATCTTAATGACTCGCCCTCGTATCTCAAGGTAGCGGTACGGGTTGTCGGGATCGAGGATCGAGAGGGCGACGCGGGGATCGCGGCGCATGTTCTTGTCCTTCACCCGCCCGCGCGCCGAGTTGACGCGGAGGTACCTGCCGTCGAAGTCGAACCAGACCGGCGTCACCTGCGGACTGCCGTTCGGCATCACGGTGGCAAGATTGCCGAACGCCTTCTTCGTGGTGACGAGATCGAGGAACTCGGGCGGGATGGTGCCTCGGGTCGCGATGTGCTGGGGCGCGTTGGCACCGCCCGGTCGTGCAGCTTGGACGCCGTGATGGCCGAGGCGAGCACAACCGGCAGCGAAGAGTCCGAGCAACGCGGCCGGAAGGACCGCCTGACGAATCGCTCGGGAGGTGACGGTTCTCATTCCGCCTTCGCCTGCTCCGGCGGCCTCCCCCGTCCGCGTCGCCTGCGCCGCCTGCGCCTCCGTGTCTGTGGCGGGGCTGGTTGCTCGACCTTGGGTGGACGCCCTGGCCCACGATGCATCCGTGTCTTCGACCCCGGCGGCCGTCCCGGTCCCCGCCGCCTGCGCCGTCGCCGTCTGCGCCCGTTCGCCGCCTTCTTTCTCGGGCCACCGACTGCGCCAAGGAGTCCCTGGACCGCCTCCTGCACCTGATCGCGGACGACGTTGCGGATGAAGGCGACGAAGTTCGTCGGTCGCGGCATGGACCCTCCCTCCGGCGCTCCCTATTGCGCATTCGGGCAGGGATGTCCATGGAGAGCGAATCTCGCATTCTAGCGTTCGGCGCGGGCGGGGTAAGCCTCGGCTATCGGTCGGAGGCTAGCGGGCTTCCTGGCGGCTCCTGTGCGTGAATGGCGGACATTCTCAGCGATGTCTGTGCCGAACACGCACATGGATGCCGACCGGCGGATTGTTCAAAACCCCTCTGCAACGGGTGGCAAAAGGAATTCGCACATCTGAGAGCGCGCCGAACGCTCCCGAGATTGGTCAGCGTGCCGCCGTTGTTCTCAATGGCGCTGGGGGTGCCCCCAGCGATGGTGACGTTGGCGAGCGCCAGGGCTCTTCCCTTGTTCACCGCGAACACGCCACTCATGTTGCCACCGCTGATGGTAATCACGCCCCCCCGTCGATGGTGGTGTTGGCGCCGTTAATGCCCTTCGTGCTCGTGACCGTAATCGTCGCCGCGCCGCCGCAGGCGAAGGTCACGGTGCCGTTGAAACTCCCGCCGCCGGGAAGGCAGGCGTCCAACGCCGCCTCGGTACAACTCGCACTCGTGCCGGTGCCGACGACACACGCGAAGGCGGACGAGGTTGCGGCGAGCACGCCGAAGACCAGCAGTGCCAGGACCAATACGAGTGGTGTGCGGACTGTTGCGGTGCTCATCGCGTGCCTCCCTTGCTGACTCCGGACCAGCGTGCGACGTTGGGGTGCCGCCAGCCTTCTCGTGGAGGCGCGCCCGCTTGCCCGGTGGGATCGTCGTTGTCTGCCTGCTGCTCGGGGGACTCCTTAACCTTCGAGGGAGCATCGCGTAACGACGGGCGGAACATTCGCTCGGCGGCGGTGGTAGATGGCGAGAACTCTGGACCGCTTGGACTTCCTCGTGCCTTTCCCTGTCAGGATCGGTCGGACACATGGCCGGGGCGAGTCGTACCGCCGCGCCGCGTGAGCGTCAAGGAAAACAGGATGGATTCGGCTACCGAGAGGGGTTTGCCCCACCGAAGCGTAAGGCATTAGGCAGACTCACCGCCTTTTTCCTTGACGGGCGGCTCGGGCGATACAACGAGGCGTTGGAGTACCTGTCGCGAGCGCATCAGCCCTATTGCAAGTGCTGTGCGGAACTCGCAGCCGCCGGGCTCATCGAGCCGGTGACGCGGCACTGACGGATCGAAGCGGGCACGGACCCCTCCTGGGGCTAGCCCGGAACGGATTTGCAAATACCCGTGCAACGTTTTTGGTGCGGGCCGAGGGGGGACGATATTGGTGATTTTCGGCACAGGTTTTTGGGCACGGGGGGGCAGAGGGCTCGGAACCCCGAGAGCCCGAACGGCCTACTGCACGAGGGCGAGCGGCGAGCCCGTGAACGCACTCTCCAGGCGCGCTCCTAAGGCACTTGCGGCGTTGACGCGCGCCGTGCCGTGCGAGTATGCGGACGCGGTGGCCTTCTTAGCCCGAGCGCAGCGGCGTCAGCATCGCGACGGCTTCACCGAGTGGATTCAGGTCGCGTTGCTCGTGCTCACGGTGGTGGTCGCCTTCTACGTGGTCATCATCCGCTGAGGCGTGCGCGCCGCTCGGCGGCCCGAAGAACTGTTGCCGCCTGCGCTCCAGTCGCCGGTCGAATGCGCGCCGATCCGTGAGGTAGAGGTGCGCTAGCCCCCGCTCCCCCTCGGCGCGAAAGAGGTCGGCGGTGATCGCGTCGGCCTCGCGATTGTATTCCGCCATCGCAGCCGTCCATTCGTCACTGTCCTCGACCTCGAAGCGCCCCTCGTACCGCGCTGTGAGGTCGCGGTCCCGCAGGAGGTGATCGCTCGCCAGCTCGAGGAGGGGTAAGGGGCGTTTGCGTTCTGCGCTGTTGACGGTGGCGGGACCTGGCGGTATCTCCCCGAGACCGCAGTCTCCGTGCCGCACACTCAAAGGGTGATAGCAACATGAAGATGTTCGCCCGCCAGCATGAGGACGAGAAGTTGGCGCAACTCGCCACTCGGATTCCGCTCCGCACGGCCCGCCGGCTCAAGGAGTTTTGCGTGCGGAACGAAGTACGGATGCAGACCTTCGTCCGCACCGCCTTGGCTGAGAAGCTGGCTCACGCGCGCCGCAGGGCTCGCCGGCGACGTTCTAGAGCCTGAGGCGCTCCGAAACGGACCACGGTCACCAAGCTCCTCAGCCTCGGCATCGTTTCCTCCCTTCGACTATGGGAAGCGACCGACGACCGCTTTAGACTCAACACCTGCTTGGTGATATACGGCACCGCGCGGGCCGTGCCGCTGCGCGAGTTGGGGGCGGTGGTGAGGTGGTGGCAGATAGGCGACGTGCGCTGAGGGTTGCGCTCACCTCGGCCAAGTGCGGCGGCTGCAAGACGGCCTTCCCCGACCCGACGCCGCTGGAGGGCGAGTGAAATACGCCCTCTTCTGCGAGCGCTGCGGCGCGCGCATCGTTGTCGCGGGGCAGGTGGGGAACGACGCCGCGAACGCCACCGCGCAGCACCTGCGCGCCGAGCATCCCGACCTCATGCCCGCAGACCGCCGGCCCGACTTCGCCACGCTGCTCGGGTACGTCCGCGTGCGGATGACCAACGGCGGCACGTGAAAACCATGCGCGCGGGACGGCCGCCGCTCCTATGCAGCTTTGAGCGGCCCTCGTGCTCTCGGTTTCGTTTCGAGCAGCCTGCGCCCCACGTCGAGGAGCGACCGACCGACGAGTACGGCAGCCCCGAGCAGGACGAACGACTCCTCGGCGAGCGGGTCGGTCGCACGGTCGCTTCGCTGTCGATGCCACGCCGCTGAAGGAGGCAGCGAGCAGGCGGTGTCGCATGGGTCACGGCATCACGGCATCCACGCGACGACCACTGGCCCGCTCGGTGCGGGGCTCCCCGCACGAGACTCGAGCGTCACCTCCAAGCCGTCTGGGAGCGCGCTGAGCGCGGAGCTCTCGCAGGGGACCGACGTGGGCCCTGGCCCGATGCTTCGCGTCCCGCGCTGAAAGGGGGCGCCCTCAGAGGCCGATGACCGCAGGGCGGGGATGCCCGCCCTTGCGGCAAAGGTCCAGGTACACGTCGATCAGAAAGGCTGCATCCCACACGCTCTCCACGTTGCCCTGCTCGTCGAGGTTGAGATTGGCGCCGCGGATCGCGAACCATACATCGGTGGTCTCGCGATTGGTCGGCGGCACGTGTAAGGTGTGGATCGAACCCGCCGGCTCGTAGAGATACGAGCCGGGCCGTGTTGACCTCGGATACTCCAGGTAGCGCCACGAGCCCGAGACCGTCACGGCGAAGACCTCACCGGCATGCTTGTCGAACTCGGTCGCTCGGCGGGGAGATCGAGGCCATCATCGACGACTACCGCGTCGCGCGGGAGCTGCTCATCGGCAGCTTTCGTGCGGCGGCGGCCGAGAGTCTTCCCGCCGCGATTCGGGAGTTGGTCAGCAAGATCGGCGAGAAGGAAGAGATCACGCGTGCGCGCCTGGGCGAGCACGTGATCAGGCCGAGATCCACCCTATGCCACCAAAGTCGATAGAGCGATTAACGAGTTCGACCTG
>QHVD01000152.1 GCA_003222235.1 Gemmatimonadota bacterium
CATCGCGGGCTGCTGCTCGAGGACAAGGGCCTGTCATTGGCCCTGCACTATCGCCGGGCGCCGCGGCTGGGCGGCTACGCGCACCGGCTGGTCCGCGCGTTGCTCTCCCGGCTCGGCGCGCGGTACCGCATCCAGACGGGCAAGCGCGTGGTGGAAATGAAGCCCGCGGGGAGAGACAAGGGCATCGCAGTGCTGGAGTTCATGCACGAGCGGCCGTTTCGCGGGCGCACACCCATTTTCCTCGGCGACGACATCACCGACGAATACGGCTTCACCACCGTCAACCGCCTGCACGGCCACTCGGTCAAGGTCGGGCGGGGGCGGACGGTGGCCCGGTGGCGCCTGCGGGACGTCCGGGCCGTGCGGGCGTGGCTGGCGCAAGGCATGGTCAAGACCGCCCAGTGACCTCCCTGGATCTCGGGCTCATCGGCAACGGCACGATCGGCGCGCTCGTGAATCCGCTGGGCGAGATCGTCTGGGCCTGCTTTCCGCGTTTCGACGGCGACCCCGCGTTTTGCTCGTTACTCCGCGACCGCGGCGGGGAAGAGGGCTTCGGCTTCCTCGCGGTGGAGCTGATCGATTTCGTGAAGGGCGAGCAGCAATACCTCGTCAACACTCCGATCCTCGCCACCCGGCTGTACGACCGAACCGGCGGATGCGTCGAGATCACGGACTTCGCTCCCCGCTTCCGCCAGTACGGGCGCATGTTCTGCCCGATGATGCTGGTCAGGCACATCAAGCGGGTGGCCGGCAACCCCCGCATTCGGGTGCGGGTCCGCCCCGCTCACCACTACGGCCGTTATCGCTCGGAAATCACCTGCGGGTCGAACCATGTCCGCTACGTGGGCACGGACCTCGTGCTGCGGCTGACTACGGACGCCTCCATCACCGCGACCGTGGAGGAGACCCCGTTCTTTCTGGAAGACGCCGTCACGCTGCTCCTCGGCCCGGACGAGACCGTCCAGGGCGCCGTCGCGGACGTGGGAGGCCGCTTCCTGGAAGAGACGGCCGCCTACTGGCGGGAATGGGTGCGCTCGCTCGCCATCCCGTTCGAATGGCAGGACGCGGTGATCCGCGCCGCCATCACCCTGGAGCTGAACGTCTACGAAGACACCGGCGCCATCGTCGCGGCGATGACGACTTCGATTCCCGAGGCGCCGGGAAGCGAGCGCACCTGGGACTACCGCTACTGCTGGTTGCGCGACGCGTACTTCGTGGTGAGCGCCCTCAACCGGCTCGGCGTCACGCGCACCATGGAGCGCTACCTCGCCTACATCCTCAACATCGTTGCCGGCGCGGAGGATGGCAGTCTGCAGCCCGTGTATGGCATCAGCGGCCGCTCGATCATCGAGGAGCGGCAGATCGACTCCCTCCCCGGCTACCGCGGCATGGGCCCGGTACGGATCGGCAATCAGGCGTACCGGCAAGTCCAGCACGACGCCTACGGCTCGGCCATCCTGGCCGCGACCCATGTGTTCTTCGACCGGCGGCTGGTGCGTCGCGGAGACGACGTGCTGTTCCGCCGCCTGGAAGCGCTGGGCGAGCGCGCGGCCAGGCTCTTCGACCAGCCGGATGCCGGCATCTGGGAGCTGCGCGGCGCGGCGCGCGTGCACACCTTCTCGAGCCTCAAGTGCTGGGCCGGCTGCGACCGGCTGGCCAGAATCGCCGCGCACCTCGCCCTCACCGAGCGCGCCGCCTATTGGCGCAGCCAGGCGACGCGGATTCACCAGTTCATCTGCGAGCGGTGCTGGAATCCCGAGAAGGGCAGCTTCGTGGCGACTGCGGACGGCGACACTCTCGACGCGAGCCTGCTGCGGCTGATCGAGGTGGGCTTCCTGTCCGCGGACGACCCCCGGGTCGCCGGCACCGTGCGCGCGATCGAGCGCGAGCTGCGCCACGGCGACTTCGTCTTCCGCTACGTCGAGGAGGACGATTTCGGGAAGCCGGAGAACGCGTTCCTCGTGTGCACCTTCTGGTACATCAACGCGCTCGCCGCCCTCGGGCGGCGAGACGAGGCGCGCGCGCTGTTCGAGAACGTGCTCGCGTGTCGCAACCGGCACGGCTTGTTGGCCGAGCACATCGACCCCCGTACCCGCGAGCAGTGGGGCAACTTCGTGCAGACCTACAGCATGGTGGGGGTCATCGGCGCTGCGATCCGGCTGTCGGTTCGCTGGGACCAGGCGTTTTGAGCCCGGCGCCGTCCTGCAGGCGCACCGTGCGGATCGGGTAGGGAATCACGATCCCCTCCTCCCGGTACCGCCGGTGCAGGCGCTTGATGAACTCGTGCTTGATAAGATACTGCGACACGTACTCCTGCCCGCGCAGGGTCACCGTGAATTGAATGGCGGAATCGCCGAACGTGTGGTAACGGATGGACGGCGTGAAGTCCCGCACCCCCCCCTCGACCTGCTGCATGACTTCCTGCCCCACCTCCACGGTCACGACCTCGACCTTTCGCAGATCCGAGTCGTAACTCACGCCGACGTCGAGCAGCACCGCCTGCTGCGGATCGGGCAGGCTGAAATTGGCGGTCACGGCCGAGGCGAGCTGTGTGTTCGGGACGATCGTGAGGTTGTTCGCCAGCTGGCGGATCGTGGTGTAGCGCCAGGTGACGTCCTGGATGTAGCCCTCCTGCCCCGAGGCGAGCCGAACGAAGTCACCCGGTCGCACCTGGCGCGACAGGAGGATGTGGATCCCGGCGAAGAGATTCGCGAGGGTATCCTGCAGCGCCAGTCCGACCGCCAGCCCGCCGACTCCGAGGGCGGTGAGGAGCGGCGTGATGGAAATGCCGAGCGTCTGGAGGATGACCAGGGCGCCAAGCCCGATCACCACCGCCTTGGCCAGGTTCGTGACCAGGTTGACCGAGGGGAGCGCGGCGCTCTCCGCCCTGGTGCGCGCGGCCACCACGTTCCCGGCGGCGCGAGCCAGGGCCCACGTGACGGAGACCATGATCATCACGACCAGCAGGCGCTGGATCATTTGCGCGACCGGTCCCGGCAGCTCGGCCACTTCGGCGGCCAAGTAGAGCCCCAGCATCGAAAACCACAGCACGACCGGTCCGCGCAGGGCCGCGACGAGGATGTCGTCCGCCGTCAAGCGGGTCCGCGCGGCCGCCCGGGCAAGCCGCGTCAACACGGTGCGCTGGACCAGCAGGCCCACCACGAGGCCCGCCAGCGCGAATGCGGCCGGCAGCGCCATCGCGGTGAGCATCGGGAGCGTGAACGTCGGCACCGGTCTCTCCTTCTATACAAGGCGGCAGGGGCGGTAAGGGGCTCCCGTCCTCACCCCCTGACCCCCTCTCCGTTCCGGAGAGGGGGTACGTCGTGAGTTCCCCCTCTCCCGAAGGGAGAGGGGGACAGGGGGTGAGGACTCAAGAGCCCCGAGCCCTTGGCGGCCTTGCCGGCTCACCGGAACACGATCCACAGCACGCCGATGACGGCGGCGAGCAGGACCGACCAGGCCACATTGCGCCGCTGCTCCCGGGGCGTCGCCTGGGTGGCAGCCGAGGGCGCCGCGGTCTGGTAGGTGAGATCGGCGACGCGCTCCGCAGCCGGCGGCGGGGTCGCAAAGCTCACGAAGACGAGAATCGCAGTGCACAAGACGAACAGCAGGACCGCAAAATGGAGGAAGTTGACGCTCGCGAACCAGAACCAGACGGTGCCGCCGGCCAGATGGGCTTTCTCGAGCTCGAGCACGAGTCGCGCCGCGCTGAGCACGAGGCCGGTCACGAGCGCCGCTAACGCGCCGCTGCCGTTCAGCCTCGGGTGGAGCACGCCGAACAGTAAGCACGCCGCGATCGGCGGGGCGATGTACGCCTGGACGCTCTGGAGGTAGATGTAGATCTGCGGCGAGATGTATTTCATGAACGCCGAGCACGACCAGCACGCCTGTGGTCGCCCGCCCCACCGCCACCAGCCGCTGCTCGCTCGCGTCGGGCCGAAGCTTCCGGTATACGTCCCAGGTCAGGAGGGTCGAGCAGGAGTTGAATGCGGACGCGAGCGAGCTCATCAGCGCAGCGAGCATCCCCGCAAGCACGAGACCCTTGAACCCCGCCGGGAGAAGGCGAGTCACCAACGCCGGGTAGGCCGCATCGGATCGGATGTCCGAGTACAAGGCGGCGGCGATGATCCCCGGGAGCACGAAGATGAACACCGGCAGGATCTTCAGGAACCCCGCGAAGATCGTTCCACGCCGGGCTGCGCTGACGTTTCGGGCCGCGAGCACCCGTTGCACAATGTGCTGGTCGGTGCACCAATACCAGACGCCCAGGATCGGCGCGCCGAACACGATGCCCGTCCAGGGGAAGTCGGGGTGATTCGCGGGCTTCCACATGGAGAAGAAGCCCGCGGGGACTCGGGCCGTGAGCGCGCCCCACCCTCCGACCGCGTACAACCCCAGCACCGCCAGGGTCGCCGACCCGATGATCAGCACGACGGCCTGCATCACCTCCGTATAAATCACCGCACGCAAGCCCCCGAAAATGGTGTACAGCCCCGTGATGACGATCAGGATCACGGCGCTGGTCCAGACGCCGTACCCCGTCACTTCGCGCATCACGACGCCGCCCGCGTACAGCGTGACGCTGATCTTCGTCAGCACGTAGCCGACGATCGACACCCAGGTGAAGTACCAGCGCGAAGCAGGGTTGAACCGGCGCTCCAGGAATTCGGGCATCGTATAGACGCCGCTCCGCAGGTAGAACGGCACGAACAGCCAGCCCAGCAAGAGCAGCATGAAGCACGCGAGCCACTCGAAGTGGCCCACGGCGAGCCCGCTCGCCGCCCCCGTGCCGGCCAGCCCCACGAGATGCTCGCTCCCGATGTTCGAGGCGAAGAGGCTGGCGCCGACCGCCAGCCAGCCCACGTCCCGGCTCGCGAGGAAGTAGTCGGCGCTCACGTTCTTCTCGCGGCGCGCGGCCCAGTACCCGATTCCCAGGAGGATCAGGAAGTACGCGGCGATGACGACGACATCGAGGAGCGGGATGTTGTGCATAGGTCACGTTCAGGGTTGGGGAAGCCGCGCGAGCAGGTACTCCACGGCGAGGTCGGTCAGGCTCCACAGCTGCACGTCCGAGCTCGTTCCGTACCGTTCGGGGAGCAGCCGCCCCCCCCCCGCGTCGATCCGGTAGCTCCACAGCTCCGCGTGTCGCAGTCCGGAGCGCTCCACCGCGGTCACGGTGCGGCGCAGCGCATCCTGCAGCGCGCTCACGTCGGACCCCGGAGCGGCAGCGAGGATTTGCGTGGCGAGGCCGGCGAGGAGCGCGTTGACGTCGCGACCCCACACGACCGTAGGCGAATGATACCGGTCCCGGCGGAAGCTGTCCCACACGTCGGGCGAGGCGTAGGCGTCGTTGGCCGCCAGGGGACCGAGGTCCTCCACGAACAGGCCCCATGGGTAACGCAGCATGATCGGCCCCACGAGCTGGAGCGTCCGATCACGCCCCAGCGGATCGAGGAGGAGCAGCATCGCGGGGTCGGTGTTCACGATGGGGATCGGCCGCCCCTCGGCGTCGAGCGAGAGCGCGAGAAACCGGAGCGTGTCCGCGCCGGTCAGGGGGGGAGGGCCGGCGCGGCGACGCACACTCTCCCAATAGTCTCCCTCCGGCGGCGGCAGCGAGTGCAGCTTCGCCGCGACGGCCTCGGTCACGACGTCCGGCGGCAGCGCCACCTGAAAATGCCGCTCGGCGCCCTTCCACACGGCGACTGCCTGCCGTAACGCCGCGCGGTCGCGGGCGTAGGTGGCGAGCGGCGCCCGGCGGATCGCCGGCGCCAGCGAGTCGAGCGCCGCCGCCGTGAAGCCTGCCTGCTCGAGGGCGTCCAGGATCGTGCCGACGCCCTCGAGGGCATGCGGCACCCAGATGACGTTCACGTCCATCGCGAATCGCCCGCCCGCGTAACCGGCGCGACTGTCCCGCCAGCTCGCCGAGATCCAGTGCCCCCCCCCGTCCGGGGAGTGCGGAAAGCTCACCAGGCTCGTCGCCGCAGGGGCGCGCGCGTACGGCTCCGCCTGCCGCGCGACGAACGCCAGGTTGGCGACGAGCCGCGGGAGGCGGCGCTCCGCGAGCAGAAACCGGCGCTTCTCGAGGGACGGCACGCGCGGATCCGCGAGATAACGCGCCGCGACCACCGGCAGCTGGAAGTCGTCGTCGATCATGATGTAATTCTCGCGCACCGCCTGCAGATTGCCGAGGACGGCCCGGGCGCGCCCCAGCAGGTCCCGCGCCGCCTGCCCGGTCGACCGGCTGCGGGCTTCCTCGAGCAGGCGGTTGTACTCGGCGGCATTCTCGCGAATCGCCTGACCCCCGAGCGCTTCTTCGTGGCTCACGTCCCCATCGGGCGACAGCTTGCGCAAGGCGCTGGCGATGACGTGCTCCGGCATCGCCGGGGCCCACACCGGCTGCATCAGCAGCGCCGTCATCAGCATGTCACGCCCGAAATAGGTGGCGAAGTTGGGGAGCCCCGCCATCAGCTTCTCGCGGTAGCACAGCAACTCGACCCCCCGCACTTCACGCTCGAGCCGCCGGAACCGCAGCGGGTGAGCCGTGTCCGCCCGGACCGCCGCGACGAAGCGCCGGAAATCATCATTGAAGATCTCGGCACGCGTGAGCGGGGACAGGGCCGGAGCATCCGTCGTCTCCTGAGCGGGATCGGATGATCAGGCTGCGCGCCGTGCGCGTCATCACCGTCTCACGGGCGTCGCCCTCGACGGCGACCGACAGGTGACTGCGGCCGTCGAAGCTCACCTGCTCGACGCGCACGGCCCAGGTCCCGTCGCGGGCCCGTGCGCTGAGCAGCGGGGCGAGCCGCGCGCGCAACTCGCCGGCACTGCGCGCGCCAAGCAGCCTGAGGTGACGACGCCGCTCGGCCGCGTCCAGGCGCTCCAGGTTCGCGATCAGCTCCACCAGTTCCCCTTGCGGGAACGGCGTCGCGTCGAGCGGCAGGGAGTCGCGGCCCTGGTACTGGAAGTCGCGCTCCACGCGCATCGAGCCGAGCAGGAACAAGCCGACGGACACGGGGCCCGGACCGGCCCCGAGCCCGTAGGACACCGAGCGCTCTCGCTCCCTCCCGCTCCCCCGGGGCGAGGCCCCGGCGAGGGCGCCGGATGAGGCCCAGTCGAGGGCGGCAGGCGCGCCCGCCGAGTCCCGCACCGTGAAGCCCACGCTCTCGTCGGCGGCGTCCGCCCAAAGGTTCACGACGCGCCCGATGCGACCGTTCACGTAGACCTGGAAGGCGTTGCCTTTCGCATCCCGGAAGACCCGCGTCGCGTAGCCCTGATAGGCTGCCGGATCGTCGAGGCCGGGCTCCGGGAAGGTGAGGTACGGCGGCACCGTGTCCGGGCTCGCGACCATCTGGGCGGCGAGCAGCAGCGCAAGGAACCTCATGGCGGCGGGCGAAGATACGGTGACTATGGCGGGCGCGCGAGGTGGGCTGTAGCCCCGGCCTTGACCGCCTCTCATCCTCCGTGCCCCTCGGGGTCCTCACCCCCTGTCCCCCTCTCCGTTCCGGAGAGGGGGGACGACATGAGTTCCCCCTCTCCCGCAGGGAGAGGGGGTCAGGGGGTGAGGACCCTTGAGGGCTTCTGCACCAGGTAAACCGGCACCCCGAGCAACAGGAGTCCCGTTCCGACAAGCGCGTTCCTGGGATTCGCCAGCACCGCGCTCGCGACGACGTACAGGGCCGCAAGTACGAACAGTGCCGGCGTCCAGGGATAGCCGGGCACGCGGAACGCCCTGGGCGCCGCGCCCTCACCCGCGAGCCCCCTGTCCGCAGTGTGGAGGGGGAGAGGGGTGACGTCACGGGCCCTATAGATGAAGAGGCCGGCAACGGTCAGACCGAAGAATATCCAGTCCCCGAACGCGACGTAGTCCACGAGCTCGCTGAACGTTCCGGTCAACGCGAGCACGATAGCCCAGGCCGCCTGAAACAGGATCGCCGCAGCCGGCGTGCGGTGGATGGGGTGCAGCTCGGCGAGCGCCCGGAAGAACACACCGTCCGCCGCCATCGCCTGCAACACGCGCGGCGTCACGAGGATCACGAGGTTCAAGAACCCGAAGGTGGAGACCGCGATGCCCGCCGCGATCAGGGTGCCCCCGGCCGGTCCGAGCTGCGCGCGCATCAGGTCGGCCGCGGGCGCCGTGCTCGCCGCCAGCCCGGCGGGCCCGAGCACTCGCAGATAGGCGACGTTCGCGAGCAGGTAGACCGCCACGACCACCACGACGCCGAGCACCAACGCGCGCGGTAGGTTCTTCTCGGGCTCGACGATCTCCTCCGCGATGAAGTTGGTCTGCTGCCACCCCCCGTATGTGAACAAGACGGGCACGAGTGCGGCACCCAAGGCCACCACCACATCCACCACCCCACCCCGGGCGGTAGAGGGCGGCAGAGGGCGGTAGGGGGCGGTAGAGGTCGCCGCGAAGACACCCGCGGCAATCAGCGTGGCGAGCGCAGCGAGCTTCAGAACGGTGAAGATGTTTTGCGTGAGCGCCGCCGGTCTCACGCCGACATAGTTGATCCCCGAGAGTAGCACGATCGCGGCCGTAGCCACGGGGTCCGTGAGCCGCTCGGGAAGACCAAGCAGGGCCAGCGCGTAGCTAGCGAACGTCACCGCTACGGCCGCGATGGCGCCCGTCGCGATGACGAGCAGCAGCGCCCAGCCGTACAGAAAGGCCGGGAGCGGCCCCCATGTGTCCCGCAGATAGACATAGCCGCCACCGGCCTTGGGCCGCCGCTGGCCCAGCTCCCCGAAGCAAAACGCGCCGATCAGCGCCACGACGCCACCCAGGACCCACGCGATGAGCGTGAGCCCGGGCGAGCGCACTCGCTCGGCCACCGCCGCGGGCGTACGAAAGATGCCGCCGCCGATGATGCCGCCGACGACGGCCATCGTGCCGGAGAAGAGACCGAGCCGCCGGGCGTAGGTGGTCATGGGGCGGGGGAACCTAGAGGTGTCAGGTGTCAGGTGCCAGGTGTCGGGGCCGCCCCACCCCGACACCTGACACCCGACACCTGACACCCGCCCTGTTGCACCCCGTCCACACTTCCCTCGCCCCGCACCCCTCGCCAGTTTTGGCAACGCTCATCGTCAGGAGTCGCTCTCGATGTCCCCAATCACCTTCGTGGTCAACGGCAAGTCCCGGACGGTCTCGGTCGCCCCCGACACCCCACTGCTCTGGGTCCTGCGCGACACGCTCGGTCTCACCGGCACCAAGTTCGGGTGCGGCATCGCCCAGTGCGGCGCCTGTACGGTGCATCTGGACGGCGTCGCGACCCGTACCTGCGTCCTGCCCGTCTCCGCCGTCGCCGGCAAGCGCGTCACGACGATCGAAGGCCTGTCGACGAATCGCAGCCACGCGGTCCAAAAGGCCTGGATCGAGGAAGACGTGCCGCAGTGCGGCTACTGCCAGTCCGGTCAGATCATGGCCGCGGCGGCCCTGCTCGCGAAAAATCCCCATCCCAGCGACCAGGACATCGACGCCGCCATGACGAACATCTGTCGCTGCGGCACCTATCAGCGGATTCGCGCCGCCATTCACCGAGTGGCGCAGGGCGCGTGACATGAGAGCCAACGCGGAAGTCACCCGGCGCGAGTTCCTCCAGGCGGCTTCGGTCGCCGGCGCCGGGCTGGTGATCGGCTTCCACCTGCCCTCGCGGCCCCGCATCGGTGCGGCCCCCCCCCCGTCCGAGCCATTCGCGCCTAACGCGTGGTTACGCATCAATCCTGACGACAGGGTGCTGATCCTGGTGGATCGCTCCGAGATGGGCCAGGGGGTCGCGACCGCGCTGCCGATGCTCGTCGCCGAGGAGCTGGAGGCGGACTGGTCGAAGATCGTGATCGAGTTCGCCCCGGCGGACAAGGCCTACATCAATCCCCTGTTCGGCATGCAGGGAACCGGCGGCAGCACGAGCGTGCGCGCGGCCTGGGCCCCCCTGCGCAAAGCCGGCGCTGCGGCCCGGGAGATGCTGACTTCGGCGGCTGCACAGACCTGGGGTGTCGACAAGTCCGAGTGCCGCGCGGAGCAGGGCGCGGTGGTCCACCCGGCGAGCAATCGGCGGTTGACGTACGGGCAGCTCGTCGCGAAGGCGGCGACGCTCCCCGTGCCGCAGGACGTGCCGCTCAAGGATCCGAAGGATTGGAAGCTCCTCGGCACGTCGGCCACGCGACTCGACACGCCGCCCAAGGTGGACGGTACGGCGGAGTTCGGGATCGACGTCAAGGTCCCGGGGATGCTCGTGGCGGTGGTGGCGCGCTGTCCCGTGTTCGGGGGCAAGGCGGCGGGCTTCGACGCCGCGAAAGCCAAAGCCGTTCCAGGCGTGAGCCACGTCGTGCCGATCTCGTCCGGCGTCGCCGTGGTGGCGAACGGCTACTGGCCCGCGAAGAAGGGCCGGGACTCACTCGGGATCACCTGGGACGAAGGGCCCAACGCCGCCGTCACGAGCGCGAGCGTCTCACAGCTCCTGACCGAGCGCGCCGGCCAGGCGGGGGTGGTCGCGCGCCACGACGGCGATCCCGACGCGGGGCGCGCCGCAGCCGCGACGAAGCTCGACGCGGACTATGAGCTGCCGTTCCTCGCGCACGCGACCATGGAGCCCATGAACTGCACCGCCCACGTGCGCGCCGACGGCGTCGACATCTGGGCCCCCACCCAGTTCCAGACGGGCGTCCAGGGGCTCGGCGCCAAGATCGGTGGCGTGGCGCCGGAGAAGGTGACGGTGCACACGACTTACCTGGGCGGCGGCTTCGGCCGGCGCTTCGAGCTGGATTTCATCCAGGAAGCCCTGGAGACGTCGAAGGCGGTGGGTGCCCCGGTGAAGGTCGTGTGGTCGCGCGAGGACGACGTGCAGCACGACCAGTACCGCCCCGCCTGCGTCCACCGGCTGCAGGCGGGCCTCGATCCGAGCGGGCAGCCCGTCGTCTGGACGCATCGCATCGTGGCGCCGTCGATCATGGCGCGCGTGTTCCCCCAGTACGTGAAGAACGGGCTCGACGGAGAGGCGGTGGAAGGCGGCGTCGGGATGCCGTACGCGATCCCCAACGTGCATGTGGACTACCTGCTGACCGACACGGGCGTTCCGGTCGGGTTCTGGCGCTCGGTGAACAACAGCTTCAACGCGTTCGTCGTCGAGGGCTTCATTGACGAGCTGGCGCATGCCGCACGCAAGGACCCGTATGAGTACCGTCGCGACCTGCTCGCCAAAGCACCCCGACACCTCGGCGTCTTGAACCTCGCGGCGAGCAAGGCGGGCTGGGGCTCGCCGCCGCCCGCCGGCCGCTCGCGCGGCATCGCGGTGTGGAAAGCGTTCGAGAGCTACGTCGCCGAAGTGGCCGAGATCTCCATCGCAAAGGATGGCGCGGTGCGCGTGCATCGCGTCGTGTGCGCCGTAGACTGCGGGCCGGTCGTGAATCCCGCCATCGTCGAGGCCCAGATGCAGGGCGGGATCGTGTACGGCCTCACCGCCGCGCTGTGGGGCGAGATCACCATCGACAAGGGACGCGTGAAGCAGAGCAACTTCCACGACTATCGGATGCTGCGGATGGCCGACATGCCGGAGGTCGAAGTGCACATCGTGCCGAGCACGGATACGCAGGGCGGCGTCGGCGAGCCGGGCACGCCGCCGATCGCGCCGGCCGTCTGCAACGCGATCTTTGCCGCCACGGGAAAACGGATCAGAAAGCTGCCGATTGGAAGGGTGGTGTAGGCAGGGGGCACCCTCATGAACTCGAACGTCACCCGCCGCGACTTCGTCAAGACCGGCGCCGGTCTCGTCATCGCGTTCCATCTCCCGCCAGGTGTGGCCGCGGGCTCATCGCCCGCAGCGGCCGGTCCGGGCTTCGCCCCCAACGCGTGGCTCCGCGTGGGCACCGACGGCATCGTGACCCTCACCGTCGACAAGTCGGAGATGGGCCAGGGATCGCAGACCGGCCTGGCGATGATCCTCGCCGAGGAGCTCGAGGCAGACTGGTCCACGGTGCGACTCGGACCGATGCCGGAGAACCCGGCGGGATGGTCGCGGACGATGCGGACGGGTGGCAGCAACGCGATCCGCAGCTCGTGGGAGCCGCTGCGCGCGGCGGGCGCGGCCGCCCGGGAGATGCTGGTCACGGCTGCGGCGGAGGCGTGGAACGTGGACCGCGCGACCTGCCGCGCCGAACGGGGCACGGTGGTTCACGGGCCCAGCGGGCGGCGCCTGTCGTACGGCAAGCTCGCCGCGAAAACTGCAAAGCTCCCAGTGCCGCAGCATGCGCCCCTCAAGGATCCGCAAGAGTTCCGGCTGCTGGGCACGCGCGTGGCACGGCTCGACACGCCGGGCAAGGTGGACGGGAGCGCCGTCTTCGGGATCGACGTGACAGTCCCGGGCATGCTCATCGCCTCGATCGAGCGCTCTCCCGTGCTCGGCGGCCGTGTGAGACGCTTCAACGCCGCACGCGCCCGGGCGATGCCCGGGGTGCGGCACGTGCTGGAGCTGGCGCCGAGCTCGTGGATCGGCACTAACGGCGCGTGGGCGGCGGGGTGCGCGGCCGGCGTCGCGGTGGTAGCGGACACCTATTGGCAGGCAGTCCAGGGGCGGCGGGTCCTCGAGGTCGAATGGGACGAGGGAGAAGCGGCCACGCTCGACTCGGCGGGGGTCCGAGCACAGCTCGCCGCGCTCGGCGATCAGGCGGGCGTGGTGGCCCACGCCCATGGCGACGCCGCGGCTGCGGTCGCGGGCGCCGCCAAGCGCATCGAGGCGGCGTACGAGGTCCCGTTCCTGCACCACGCCACCATGGAGCCGATGAACTGCACCGCCTACGTGCGCGCCGACAGCGCTGACGTGTGGGCGCCGACGCAGAACCAGGGTGACGCGCAACGCGTCGCGGCCGATGTGGCCGGCATGCCCAAGGAGAAGGTCCGGATCCACACGACCTTCTCGGGCGGTGGGTTCGGGCGGCGGCTCGAGCCCGACTTCGTCTCCGAGGCGGTGCGGGTGTCCAAGGCCGTCGGCGCCCCGGTGAAGGTGATCTGGTCGCGCGAGGACGACATGCGCAATGGATTCTACCGCCCGGCGAGCTACAATCGCCTCGCAGCCGGGCTCGACGCCTCGGGCCGGCCGGTCGCATGGACGCATCGCATCGCCGGGACGCCGCTGCGGCTCAAGTTCGGACCCCTGGAGAAGGGCCTGGACGACAGCCTCGTGGACGGCGCCGACAGCCTTCCGTACGCGATCCCGAACGTGTTCGTGGATCAGGTCGTGCTCGAGCTGCCGGCAGTGCCGCGGGGGCCGTGGCGCTCAGTGGGCGTCTCGCACAACGGCTTCGTGACCGAGTGCTTCCTCGACGAGATCGCCGCGGGGGGCGGGCGGGATCCGTTCGAGTTGCGGCGCGAGCTACTGCGCGACAAGCCGCGCCACCTCCGGACCCTCGAGCTCGCGGCCGAGAAGGCCGGCTGGAGCACGCCGCTTCCGGCGGGCCGGGGCCGCGGGATCGCGCTCGCGGAGTGGGGACCGACGGTCTGTGCCGAGGTGGCCGAGGTCTCGGTGGACGCGGACGGCTCGGTCCGCGTTCCCCGCGTGGCGTGCGCCGTGGACTGCGGTCCGGCGGTGAACGTCGGCCAGATCGAGGCGCAGATGCAGGGCGGCATCGTGTTCGGCCTCTCGGCAGCGCTGTACGGCGAGATCACCCTCGAGCGCGGCCGCGTCGTGCAGGGAAACTTCGACACCTATCCGATGGTCCTGATGCCCGAAGCGCCCGTGGTGGAGGTCTACATCGTCCCGAGCAACGACGCGCAGGGCGGCACCGGCGAGCCGGCCGTGCCACCGATCGCGCCCGCCGTCTGCAACGCGATCTTTGCTGCCACAGGAAAACGGATCAGAAAGCTGCCGATCGGGAAAGTCGTGTAGACGGAATCCGGCCACCGGGAAGTGAGGATCGGGAAGTGACGTACACGGGCGAGTCGTTGTTACAGGGGCGAGTCGTTGTTACACGGGCGAGCCGTTATTACACGGGCGAGCCGTTATTACACGGGCGAGCCGTTGTTACACGGGCGACCATTCGTTCCAGGTGCGAGCATTCGTTTTATGAGGGACTGAAGTCCCTGCTCGGCGCGGGGTGCGTCCTTAAGGGCGCGCTGCCGCCGAGTCCGGACTTCAGTCCGTCATAACCACACGAAGGGGGGGGTCATGAGCAGGAGCATCACCCGACGCGACTTCGTCACGACCGGCGCCGGTCTGGTGATCGCGTTCCATCTCCCGCCCCGTGCGGCCCCGGGCTCATCGCCCGCACCGGCCGGTACGGGCTTCGCCCCCAACGCCTGGCTCCGCGTCGGCACCGACGGGCGCGTGACGCTCACGATCGACAAGTGCGAGATGGGCCAGGGATCGCAGACCGGGCTCGCGATGATCCTCGCCGAAGAGCTCGAGGCCGATTGGTCCCAGGTGCGCCTCGGGCCGATGCCGGAGAACCCGGCAGCCTGGTCGCGCCGCATGTCCACGGGCGGCAGTACGGCGATTCACACCTCCTGGGACTTGCTCCGCAAGGCGGGGGCGAGCGCCCGCGAAATGCTGGTCAGCGCCGCCGCGGACACGTGGCGAGTGGATCGATCGACGTGCCGCGCGGACAGCGGGACGGTCCTCCACCCGGCGACCGGACGGCGCCTGGCGTATGGGAAGCTCGCCGCCCGCGCGGCGCGGCTCCCCGTCCCCGACAACGTGCCGCTCAAGGAGCCAAAGGACTTCCGGCTCATCGGTAGCCGCGTGCCGCGGCTCGACACACCCGCCAAGTCGGACGGGAGCGCCGTGTTCGGCATCGACGTCAAGGTGCCGGGGATGCTGATCGCCTCCATCGAGCGCTGCCCGGTGTTCGGCGGCAAGGTGAAGCGCTTCGACGCCGAGCGAGCCCGGGCCGTGCCGGGCGTCCGGCACGTCGTCGCGCTCGAGGCGAGCCCGTGGACGGGGATGAATGGCGTCCGCGGCGCCGGCTGCGCCGCGGGGGTCGCCGTGGTGGCGGACAGCTATTGGCAGGCTTACCAAGGGCGGCGGGCCCTCGAGATCGAGTGGGACGAAGGGGAGAGCGCCTCGCTCGACTCGGACGGCATCCGGGCGCAGTTCGCGCAGCTCGCCGAGCAGCCCGGCGTCGAGGCCCGCAAGGAAGGAGACCCCGCCGCAGCGCTCGCGACGGCGGCCCGCCGCGTCGAAGCGGCCTACGAGGTGCCCTTCCTTCACCATGCCACGATGGAGCCGATGACCTGCACCGCGCACGTCCGGCCCGACGGCTGCGAGGTGTGGGCGCCGACCCAAAACCAGAGCGACGCACAGCGGGTGGCGGCCGAGCTCACGGGGCTCCCAAACGAGAAAGTGCTGATTCACACGACGTTCCTGGGCGGGGGATTCGGGCGGCGGCTCGAGCCCGACTTCGTGTCGGAGGCGGTACGGGTCTCGAAGCTGGTCGGCGCGCCGGTCAAAGTGATCTGGTCGCGCGAGGATGACGTGCAGCACGGGTTCTATCGGCCCGCGAGCTACAACAGGTTCGCGGCAGGGCTCGACGCTTCGGGGAACCCGACGGTGTGGACGCACCGCGTCGTGGCCACGCCCATCCTCCTCAAGTATGGGCCGCTCGAAAAGGGGCTCGACCGGACGCTCGTGGACGGGGCGGCGAATCTCCCGTACGCGATTCCCAACCTCCTCGTGGACCAGGTCGCCGTGGATCTGGTGCCGGTCCCGCGCGGGTTCTGGCGCTCCGTGGGGATCTCGCACAACGCGTTCGTCGTCGAGTGCTTCTTCGACGAGGTGGCGACCGCGACCGGGAGGGATCCGTTCGAGTTGCGACGGGCGCTGCTCCGCGACAAGCCTCGCCACCTGCGCACGCTCGAGTTCGCCGCCGAGAAGGCCGGCTGGGGCACGCCGCTGCCCGCGGCCGGAGAGGCGCGGCGGGGGCGGGGCATCGCGCTTGCCGAGTGGAAGCCGACGGTGTGCGCACAGGTGGCGGAGGTGTCGGTCGATCCGGACGGCTCGGTGCACGTGCGGCGCGTCGTCTGCGCCGTGGATTGCGGCCCTGCCGTGAATCCGGGACAGATCGAAGCGCAGATACAGGGCGGCGTCGTCTACGGGCTCACGGCCGCGCTGTACGGCGAGATCACGCTCGAGCGCGGGCGCGTGAAGCAGAGCAACTTTCACGACTACCCCATGTTGCGTCTGGCCGAGATGCCCGATGTCGAGGTGCACGTCGTGCCGAGCACCGACAAGCAGGGCGGCATCGGCGAGCCATCGGTCGGCCCGATCGCGCCGGCCGTGTGCAACGCGATCTTTGCCGCTACGGGGAAACGGATCAGAAAACTGCCGATCGGGAAGGTGGTGTAGCCTCACCTCCCGACCCCCTCCCACGTCGTGGAGAGGGGGGAACGACGGGCGACGCACGACCCGACGGGGTACAGCGATTGGTGTATAAGGGACTGAAGTCCCTGCTCGGCGCGTGGTGCGTCCTTAAGGACGCACTCCCGCCGAGTGCGGACTTCAGTCCGTCATAAACGACGGGGAGGAAAGCTCTCCCAGCTACGTGCCGGACCCCGACAACCCCACATCTCCACGTCTATCTCCACGTCTCCGCATCCCACGCCGTCTCTTTCAACTCCCGGAGGTCAATCCATGCCCGCTCGTTCCCGCGCGACGGCGCGGGGGCTCGCGGCGATCGCGACATTGGCGTTCGCGCCGCCTGCCCGCGCCCAGCTCCCCACGATCACCGATTACACGAAGTCGTTCGAGAGGCGCGACGGCTATTTCCCGCTGTATTGGGACGGCGCGAAGGGGCGCCTGCTGCTCGAGGTGCCGGCGGGCCGGTTGGGCGAGCAGTTCCTCTACCTCCCCTCGCTCGCGACTGGGATCGGCGACGTTCGTCTGGGACTCGATCGCGGTGCGATCGGCGACGAGAAACTCGCCCACTTCGAGCGGCCCGGCCCACGGCTGGCGCTCGTGCTCGAGAACCCCAAGTTCCGCGCGGT
>QHVD01000494.1 GCA_003222235.1 Gemmatimonadota bacterium
CCCGTTAACAAGCCCCGCAGCGCGGCGTGGGAGATGAGGGGACGGTGGTCACGGCGCTCCCCTCGCGTGCCCGGCGCGGACTCCGAGGAGCGGCTCATGGAGGAGCGCGGGGGCTATGTGTGGTTCGACGGCGTCCGTGTGTTCGCGGAGGACATGCGGCTCCTGTGCGTCGTGGGGGGCCGCCTCGTCCCGCTCCCGGTCGCCATCCTCCACCCGGACTGCCGGCTGGCCGCCGATGGTGATGTCGGGCGCCTCGGCGTGCCGCGGCGCTGGGCGGAGCAACAGGG
The DNA here is from genome assembly GCA_003222235.1 of Gemmatimonadota bacterium. GTDB lineage: Bacteria > Gemmatimonadota > Gemmatimonadetes > Gemmatimonadales > GWC2-71-9 > AG12. The sequence goes on from QHVD01000494.1 coordinate 288, forward strand.
GCTCTGCGCGTAAAAAACGCGGCCGGGTCGGCTACCGACGCACGCAGCGTGGCCGAGGGCTTCAAACCACCCGCGCCGCCGTCCTCAACCAGGCCCTTTCCCGAAGGGGTATAGCCGACCCGACCGTAGCCCCCTCCTAACGCGGCGCGGCACACGGCCGCAATCCCGTCTACCGGGGAAAGGCCCTCCTCAGGGGACGGGAGTACACGAGGCGCAACCCGCGACGGCGCGGCGGCACTGCGAGCCGGCCGAGGCGGACGAGCGCCGCGAGGAGGCAGGCGTTCGCCGCGATGGCCGGCCTCCCCTAGCCGCTCGTGTGCGAGCCACATCAAGCAGGGGAAGGCGCCGAAGTGGCTCCAGCAACAGATGGGGCACTCCAGCATCAAGGTGACGCTCGACGTCTATGGCGACTGGTTCAAGCTCACCGACCAGCGGGCCGCCGACGAACTCGGCGATGCGCTCCTCGGAGACGCTGTTTCTGGCAACACTTTTGGCAACAGGCAGTAGGGAAGGGCGGAAAACCCTTACGGGACGGGCGCTCCAGAGAAAGAAAGGTTCACGCTACGAATCAGAAGGTCGGGTGTTCGAATCACCCTGGGCGCACTCCCGACGTTCAACGTAGTCAGGCAGTCTCTCCAGCCGAGCCAGGAGCCTGCGGATCTCAGGGCATCACTTTCCCGCGCGCCTCGGCGGAGCGCAGGAAGCATTGAGGGGAAATGCGTTCGACCTCGCTGCGGTCACGTGCCTGCCAGCAGTCGGCCTCGGGGTAGCCGGGTCCGCGTGCAACGAAGTCCCAACCCGCGTCCCGCATGCAGCGGACGAGGTCGTCGACGGAGCCCGCCCCACCCCCGCAGGCGCGATGCGCCCGATACCGCTCCCCGCCCCCCTGGACGGCTTCGGTTGCCTGCTCGACCTGCGGAAGCCTCGGCAGCGGGCCGGTCGTGCACGAGGTGATAGCCAGCGCGAAGACCAAGGCCGGCTCTGAGCGCCTCGACCGGCGGGAGGTCTCGGCTCGATCCTGACCGCCCATGGCTCGCTCCGTCTTTCATCACGCGGGAGCCAAAGGGACAAGTGGCGCGGGCGATCGAGCGTCGGAGGTAGTCGCGTCGGAGGGGGGGATTGACCGTCCGGGCGACCGGGTCTAGTCAATTTTTTGCGGTCTTGGGGTCATCCCGACTGGCGGGTTAGTGTGTGCCCGTTCTCCGGGTGGAGCTGTCGGCCAAATCTGGCGCTTCGTGGCCCCGGCAGCTGGGCACTGCCCGAGAGAACCGCGTGATCTGCACCAGATAGGAGGGCTTCATGGAACAGACACAGGCACGGCTGCTCTCGCTGGACGATGTTCGTGCTTCGGTCAGGCGGCTGCGGCGGCGGGGGAAGCGGCTGGTCGGCCAGCTGAGGCACGACGCGCGCCAGCTGGTCGAACGCAGCGGCAGGCCGGTGGTTGACCAGGTTCTCTCGCTGGTGGACGTCGGGAAGCTGCGCGTGGATGTCCAGGAGCGCGCGGAGCGGGCGGTGAAGGACCTGAACGCCCGGCGGGTGCGGCTGCTGGCCACGCTCCAGGGGCAACTCGAGCGCTTGACCGAGCCGGTCGTGAAGGAGCTCAGGACGGCGAGTCGTCAAGTCGAGGAGCTCAAGCGGAGGGTCGGACAGGTCGAGCGGCGGCTCGAGACGCTCGCCAAGGAAAAGCACAGCAAGCACCGGGCTGCCTGAGTCACGTCGTGCCCCGGCCCAGGGTTGAGCCTCGGTCGCGGCGTGAACATCTGGGGGAGCAGATCGCCCGTCGTCTCGGTTTGATCGCGCCGCCGCGCCGCCGGGGCGGGTGAAGCGCCGTGTCCCCCTCCGCGCTGATCGCTGCCAAGTCTTCCAGACCATTGTAAGGTTTGCAGTCCCGAAGCGCGCTCTGCTGCGGAATGCCAGAGCATCCCAAGGGCAGAGCGACGGCACGGTCCTTGCGATGGCCGTGCGTGTAGAGGGAATCCGGCATTCCGCCGGGAGCGGGGCCACGCGGCACGGGGAGGACGGGCATGGGCCTCACCATCGTCCACAAGAGCGACCTCACGACGCGGAAGAAGAATCCGCGCGTGGCGCTGGTGCTCGCGGGCGGGGCGGTCACCGGCGGCGCCTACAAGCTCGGCGGCCTGAAGGCGCTCGACGACTTCCTCGTCAACCGCAAGACCACCGACTTCGACATCTACGTGGGCCTCTCGGCCGGCGCGTTCCTGGCGGCCCCCCTGGCCGGCGGCGTGACGCCCCCCGAGATGCTGCGCTCGCTCGACGGCACCTCCGAGGACTTCACCTACCTCTCGCCGCTCGACTTCTACAATCCGAACCTCGCCGAGTTC
>QHVD01000495.1:0-305 GCA_003222235.1 Gemmatimonadota bacterium
CTTGGCGGGGTTCACGCGATGCAGCACGCGCCGAGCGTCCATGTGCTTCGGGAGCGGCAACTGGATCAGGATCCCGTGAATCTTGTGGTCCGCGTTGAGCCGCTCGATGAGCGCGAGCAGCTCCGCCTCGGTGGTCTCGAGGGGGAGCCGGATCGTTTCGTGGTACAGCCCGGCCTCGTCGCACGCCTTGCCTTTCATGTGGACGTAGGTGGCGGAGGCCGGGTTCTCGCCGACCAGCACCGCGGCGAGCCCGGGCATTACGCCCTTCGCCTTGAGCTCGCGGATCTCGCCCTGGAGCTCGGCGC
>QHVD01000495.1:394-2828 GCA_003222235.1 Gemmatimonadota bacterium
GACGACCACCTTGATTTGGCCGGGGTACTGGAGCTCGCGCTCGATCTTGCGGGCGATCTGATCGGACAGCTCGCTCGCCTTGGCGTCGTCGATGACGTTCGGGGTCACGACCACGCGCACCTCGCGTCCCGCCTGGATCGCGAACACCTTCTCCACACCGGGGAAGTCGCCCGCGATCTGCTCGAGCTGGGTGAGCCGCTTCACGTACGTCTCGAACGCTTCGCGCCGCGCCCCGGGGCGCGAGCCCGAGACGGCGTCCGCGGCCTGAACGATCACGCTGACCGGCGACTCGTGCGCCACGTCGTCGTGGTGCGCGGCGATGCAGTTGATGACGACGGGATGCTCGCCGTGCTTCGTGGCGACTTCGACGCCCAACTGCACGTGGGTGCCGTCGTGCTCGTGCGTCAGCACCTTCCCGATGTCGTGGAGCAGCGCGCCGCGCTTGGCGAGCTGCGCGTCGAGCTTCAGCTCCGCCGCCATGATCCCCGCGAGCCAGGCCACTTCCTTCGAGTGCTCCAGGATGTTCTGTCCGTAGGACGTGCGGTACTTCATGCGGCCCACGAGCTTCACGAGCTCCGGGTGCATCCCCTTGATGCCGGTCTCGTAGACCGCCTGCTCGCCCGCCTCGAGGATGCCCGTCTCGATCTCGGCCCGGGCCTTGCCGACCACCTCTTCGATGCGGCCCGGGTGAATGCGACCATCGGCGATCAGCCGCTCCAGAGCGAGCCGCGCGACCTCACGGCGGACGGGATCGAAGCAGGAGACGACCACCGTGTCCGGAGTGTCGTCGATGATCACGTCCACACCCGTCGCCGCCTCGAAAGCGCGGATGTTGCGGCCCTCGCGGCCGATGATGCGGCCCTTCATTTCGTCCGAAGGGAGGGCCACGGCCGAGACGGTCGACTCCGCTGTGTGCTCGGCGGCGAGGCGCTGGATGGCGAGCGCGAGGATCTTCTTCGCATCCTTTTCAGCGTTGCGGCGCGCCTGTTCCTTCAGATCCCGCACCAGCGCCGCCGCCTCGCTCCGCGCCTCGTCCTCGAGGCGCCGCAGCAGCTCCTGCTTCGCTTCCACAGCGGAGAGACCCGCGATCTCTTCCAACCGGGCTCGCGCCTCATGATCCCGCTGGGCGAGCTCCCGCTCACGCGCCCGCGCCGCCTCATGCCGCCGCTCGAGCTCCCGCTCCCGGTCCTCCAGCGCGCTCGACCGATGATCGAGCGTCTGCTCGCGGCGCTCGATGCTCCGGCGCCGCTCGGCTACCTCCTCCTCCCACGTTTCGCGGGCCTGCAGCAACTCCGCCTTGGCGGCGAGCACCACGCGCTGGCGCGCTTCTTCAAGCAGCCGCTCGCTCTCGGCCGTGGCGGCGCGGGCCAGCGCCTCCGCCGCCCGCCGCCCGACGTGGCGCCCCGCCACGTAGAAATACGCCCCGGCGGCGACCCCACCGCCGACGACGCCCGCGATGATTGCCGGCAGATCCGCCATATGGTCAACTATCTCCAGCACCGCTCCGCACACCGAAGCGAAGCGAAGGGTTGTTCAGTGACGGCGGCGACTCAAGTGAGTACGGACGGCGCCTGACTCACGATGGCCTTCCGCTTCGCCGGCGGCAGCAGCTTCGCCAGGTCGTCCGCCAGTGCTGCGAGCCGGGCAGCCACCTCGCGCTCGCCTTTCTTCGCCTGGAACAGCTCGTTCGTGATATCCAGCGCGGCGAGGATCGCCGCCTTGTGCGTCTCGACAATCGGTCCCTGGGCGAGAACCCTCTTCAGCGCCTGGTCTACATGGGCCGCGACCTCGCGGGTGTACTCGGGCGGCAGATCGGACCGCACCGTGTACTCCTCACCACCGATCATCACCTTGACCGCGTGCTTCTTGTTGCTCACTGGGCTCCACCCCCCCCGGCACTGTCCCGACCTCCCGCGCCCTCCGCTCCACCGCCCTCCCCTCCTGCGGTCGCTTCGCTCCCGCCGCCCGCGACGCCGGGAATGCGACCACCGCCGTTGCGGCCGCCTTCGCGCGCCTGCTCTTCCAGGAAGGTGAGGCGCGCCAAGAGGTCGTGGACTCGCACTCGCGCGGCCTCGACCCGTTGCCGCAGCGCCCTGTTCTCCTGCTCGAGGTCGGCGATCCGGTTCCGGCTCTCGGGATCCGCCTTCCAGCCCGGGCCCGCCCCCCCACCTCCGGCCCCCCCTCCTGCCGTGCTCGCTCGGGCGGTCAACTCCTTGAGGTCGCCCTCCGCCTTGAGGGCGCGCGCCCGCCAACCGGCCAGTTCGTCCGCCACGTGGCGGAGAATGGTCTCGAGTTGGTCCAGCACCCGCCCATCAGCTCTCTCTCCGTCGTACACCAAGCTCGTCCTCCAACACCTTGAGCCCGTGCTCGAATAGGCCGTCGACGTCGCGCTCCCGCAACGTCCGGCTCGGGTCCCGGAACGTGCAGTGCCAGG
>QHVD01000496.1 GCA_003222235.1 Gemmatimonadota bacterium
GAAGCGGCGGGTCTCGTCGCGGGCGCGGTCGCCCGTGACGAAGACGAACCGCTCGGCCAGCTGGGGGCGCTGCTCGACGAGCTGCTCGTAAAGCGCTCGGCCGCCCAGCCGCGGCATTTGCAGGTCGGTCACGACGGCATCGAAGCGGTCGCTCGCCGGCCCGAGCCGCTCGATCGCCTCGAGCCCGTTCTCCACCGCCACCACTTCGTGTCCTTCGCGCTCCAAGAGCAGGCGCATCGCCTGGCGGTTCACCGCGTCGTCGTCCACGACCAGGATGCGGAGCTTCGGCAACGCGGGCGCCTGAGGCGTGGCCCGCGCCAGCGGGGCGAGCACACTCTTCGACAGGGTCACGACCACCTCCGCGCCGCCGCCGCCGCGTGGCCGCAGCCGCAGCGTGCCGCCCGAAGATTGCGCGAGCGCCCGCGCCAGCGCGAACTCGATCTCGCCTCCGCCCGCGCTCTGGGTGAACCGGAATGGCGTCACCAGGCGCTCCTCCGCCTCGACCGACAGCGGGTTCCCCGAGTCCCACAGCGACAGGATCAGGGACGGCCCGCTCTCCGTGACCGCGATGCGCAGCTCGCGCGGCGGCTTCGAGTCCCGCAAGCGCCGCAACGAGAAGTCGACTAGCTTCACCAACATCTCGGTCAGTTGAGCCATGGAGCACGCGACCATCGGCAGCTCCAGCGGGATGCTCCGCACCACCTTCACGCCGAGCTCCCTCAGGGTCCCCTCCCGCTCCGCGATGACGCCGCTCAGCACGAGTCCCGCATCCGACGGCTCGGCGGCCCCGATCGGATGCTGGGCCAGCTCGAGGAAGTGCTGGGTGATCTCGGCGGCCCGCCGAACCTCGCCGTGGAGCATCATCAGCGCGCGCGCGCGCTCCGGGTCGAGCGTGCTGCCGTGGAGCAAGTCCGCGAGCGCCCCGATGGCAGCCAGGCGGTTGTTCAAAGCATTGAGAACGTTCGCCGAGCCCTCGTCGAGCGCGACGTGCTGGACTGCCGGAGCGGCGGGATGAGCGCTGGAGGGAGCGGGTGGGGGGAAGGGGGAGAGGGAAGGCCCTGGTCCACGGGCGCGTGCCGAACGACCCGCCCGGTGCCGGCCGATCAGCACGCCGAAGAACGCGCCGAAGGCGAAAGCAACCCACAAACCCATGACGCCCCAATCTCGTGCGCCGGTGCCGTCACGCCGCGGGGCGGCTCCGTTGCCCTGCCCGATTGACCCGTCTCGAAGCCCGTTCTACCTTTCCTCTCCCCCGCCCGCCCTGGTGGTGGAACTGGTAGACACGCTGTCTTGAGGGGGCAGTGCCGTGAGGCGTCCCGGTTCGAATCCGGGCCAGGGCATCAAGCCACCGTAGCTCAGTGGTAGAGCTCTCGATTCGTAATCGAGCGGTCGTCGGTTCAAGTCCGACCGGTGGCTCTTCCCCCTATTTTATCACCTGCGCCGGATTCTGATAGACCATCAGGTGCGCGTATGGTGTCCCGGCGAACATGATGTAGACCCCGCCCGGGTTCGGCTTGGTCGGCAGTCCGCTCGCGGCCGGGTCGAAGGGCCACGTCAGCATCCAGTGCGGCGGCTCCTTCACATCCCTGGTGTTGGCGCTCTTCTCCATCACGACCTCGCCCGCCGACGTTTCGTAGTGGGTGCCGCCCTGCATCATGTACGACACGCCCGGCTCGGTATTCGGCGGCTTGGGCTGGGCGGTGAAGGCGGCGGCCACCCACGCCCAGGCGTTCTTGTCGCCGCAGAAGGGTGAGTTGTCGTCCGGGAGAAGCCCGCACGTGAACCCGTTGGTGCCGGCGCGGAGCTCGGTGACCGCCTTCTTCTTGACGTCGATCCGCGCGACCGCCGCGTTGGCCGAAATCGAAGCGGGCGCGCCGCCCTGCGCCGCTTTGATGTACTGGTCCTTGCTCATTCCGCCCTGCGCGCAGCCGAGCGAGGGGAGCAACAGCCCGCCCCAGAGCGCAGTGTACAGAGTGGCGTGCGGCCTCATACGATCCCTCCGAAAGCGTTCTTACGAATAGACAAGCTCGGCCCGCAATCCCGGGCGCCGGGGGGGGGCGACGCCATACTACTCCGTTGATGGACGGCTGGTAAGGGGCTGGGGGGGGGGCTAGGGGGCTCTAGGCCGTGAGGGTCAGCTTGTGCCCCCTCGCCTTCAGAGCGCCCACGAGGCTCACCTTGTCTACCGATTTCATGTAGGCTTCGTCCGGGCTGATCTCCCGCTTCTCGACCAGATCGAGCAGCGAGTCGTTCATCGTCAGCATGCCGAGCTGCTTCGAGGTCTGGATGATCGAGGGGAGCTGGAAGGTCTTCCCTTCTCGGATCAGGTTCGAGACGGCCGGCGTGGCGAGCAGGATCTCCCGCGCCGCCACCCGCCCGCCGGCGATGCGCTTGCACAGCGTCTGAGCGATGACGCCCTTGAGCGACTCGGACAGCATCACCCGGATCTGCGACTGGCGGTCACCGGGGAACTGATCGATGATCCGGTCCAGGGTCGAGGGTGCGGTCGTGGTATGCAGCGTGCCGAAGACGAGGTGCCCGGTCTCGGCGGTCTCGATCGCGATCGCGACGGTCTCGAGGTCGCGCATCTCGCCTACCAGCAGGATGTCCGGATCCTCCCGCAGCGCCGCCCGGAGCGCCGACCGAAAGGTGTCGGTGTGCACGCCCACCTGGCGCTGCGTGACGATGCACTTCTTGTTTTCGTGAACGAACTCGATCGGGTCTTCAACCGTGATGATGTGGTCCGACCGGGTCCGGTTGATGAGGTCGATCATCGCGCACAGCGTCGTGGACTTGCCCGACCCCGTAGGGCCGGTCACGAGCACGAGTCCCTTGGTTAGGTAGCAGAGATGCTGCACCTCCTTCGAGAGGCCGAGCTGGTCCGCCGTCACGAGTTGTGCGGGGATCACCCGGAAGACCGCGATCGGCCCCTTGCGGTCCCGGCCGGCGTTGACCCGGAAGCGCGCCACTCCGCTGATCTCGTAGGCGAAGTCGGTGTCGCCGGTCTCCCGCCACTCGACGCGGTTCCGCTCGGGCATGATGGCGAGGAGCATGACTTCGAGGTGCCCGGCGGCGAGCGGCGCAGTGGATTGCCGGTTCATCACACCGTGCGTGCGGAAGATCGGTGGCTCGCCCACGCGCAGGTGGAGGTCGGATGACTTGGACGCCACCAGCGCGCGCAGCAGCTCTTCCAGCGCCCGCTGCGCGGCCTGGTGCTGTGGGGCCGCGACGTCGGTGGGGATGCTGGAGGACGCGGCGGCTCGGGGGGCCGGGGGGGCCGGGGGGAACGGAGCGCCCTCGTCCGCAGCCGTCTCGACAGCCGGCGTGCCCGGGTTGGCGTACCCCCGCGCCTCCTTGCGCGGAGCGGAGACGGGTTCTCCAGCGACGGCTGCCCGGAGGGTGGCCGGCTCCCGGTTCGCTGCCGGGGCGGCAGCCGCTGTCGGCGCGGAGCGCTCCAGCGGCGCGACGACCGCCGTCAGCCGCCCCAGCTCGGGCCAAGGTTCAGTGTCGCGTCTGCGTGGAGTTCCGCGGACGCACGAACTGCGCGACTGCGGTGGGAGCGAGCCCGGACGCCGCGCGCGAAGGCGCGCAGTCGACGGCGTGCGGCCCGATCGCTAGCGGCATGGACGCGCAGATCGCCTGCGGACGCGCGGCCCCGGCGGTGGTGCAGTGTCAGCCGCATTGCCATCGTGACGGGCTCGTCCGGGAGCAGGTACAGCTGGTCACCCCGCTCGCGGAGCAGCACGTCGATGAACGGGTCGATCCTCGCCGCCATGCGTCAGTCCAGGGGCCGCGCGTACAGCACGTGCCCGCGGTTCACGTAGTGGGTCGCGGCGTGCGTCCACACCGCGAAAAACAGATCGCGCGAGAGGTTAAGGTAGTCGAGCAATCGCGCGTTCTGGACCGGCAGCTCGGCGCTGGCCCAGCCGCCGACCTTGGCGCCACCGCTCAGTTCCAGCTCCACGCCGAGCAGCCGCGCCGCCGAGAGCCGCGCGGGGTCCGCGATCGGGGCCTGGCCATTCACCGACACCGAGATGGTCTGGACCTTGGAGATGAGGAGGAGGTCGTCCTGGTCCGCCAGGCGAAACGCGAAGAATCCCTCGGGCCGGTTGAGCATCTCCAGCACTGTCTCGGGACCCTCGTGGTGCGGGACCTGCTCCATGACGTACAACTGCCCCGGACGAGCGGCTCCGTGGGTCAGGAGGAGTTGCGCCGGCAGAGCAGCGCGCGGCACCGCGAACTCAGACACGCGGGAATACTAAGGACGCGGGGAGGGAAAAGGGATAGGGGTGGGTCAATGCGGCTGACACTGCACCACCGCCGGGGCCGCGCGTCCGCAGGCGATCTGCGCGTCCATGCCGCTAGCGATCGGGCCGCACGCCGTCGACTGCGCGCCTTCGCGCGCGGCGTCCGGGCTCGCTCCCACCGCAGTCGCGCAGTTCGTGCGTCCGCGGAACTCCACGCAGACGCGACACTGAACCTTGGCCCGAGCTGAGCTGTCGTCATCATGAAGAAGAGCGCGGCGACGGCGAGCACGGCGGCGATGCCGTACAGCGTGGAACGCTTCATGGGAACAGGGTCGAGACGGGTGCTAAGGTAGGCGGCCGCCCGTGGCTGTCAACGAGTCCGAGTGCGACAAGAGCCGGGCGGCGTCGCCGCCACCCGGCTCCTATCCCCGGCCGACCCCGGAGG
>QHVD01000497.1:0-457 GCA_003222235.1 Gemmatimonadota bacterium
GCGCCGGCGAACGCCTTGCCGTCCTCCAGCAGGCCGTAGAGGTCACTCGGTGTCACGTTGATGTGGGCCGTGTCCCCCTTCACCGTCACCGTGCCGTAGTTGCCGGCCACCCATCCGTACGGGAACACGTCGAACTGCCACTTCGAGGACTCTGCATCGGCGGCGAGACTGGCCGTCGCCGCCGCGAGCAGCACAAAAGTCACTTCCAGGACCCGGTTTTTCCACCGCATCGTCGCCCTCTACTCTACTGCGGGAAGAGGAATGGCACGGTCCACTTGTGCCCCAGGGCAGCCGCCCAGCCCGCGGTCATGATCGGCGCGTTCGGCGGCCTGCGGGACGAGCAGCGCGAGCAGGATTCGGGTCGTCGATCGGGGCATCGTCTCGTCTCCTGGTGTTCGGCATCACGCCGGGGGGCACGCCTTCAGGCAGGCGAGATACTGCTGCCCGCACGCCTGGA
>QHVD01000497.1:496-3431 GCA_003222235.1 Gemmatimonadota bacterium
CGTCGCGACACGTGAACGCACTCGCCTGGGCGGTCTGGATGCACTGCTGGAGCTCCGGGCTGCCCGCCGGATACGTGGCCGCGCACGTCGCCACGGCCGTCGTCTCCTGCATGGTGCAGGCGGCGATCGCGGCGTTGAGCGCGGCCTGGGTCGGCGCGTTGCAGGTCTCGAGCGCGTCGGTGCAGTCGGGTACGCACATGACGTCCTTGCCGATGCACGCGCTCGCGGACGCCTGGAAGGTCTGCCGGCAGTCGGCGATGACCGCCTTGAACGCGGATTTCGCCCCGGCCGTGCACATCTGCACGCCGAGCGGAGGCTCGCCGGGACCGCACGCATCGGCACATTGCCCGAACGCCGACTGGCAGGCGAGCAGCGCCTGCCGGAACCCGCGCCGGACACCCCGGCGGCAGGCGGACGCCCCGGCTTCCGCCCGGTCGAGACAGGCAGCGAGCCGTATCGAGCCGGGGCGGAACTGATTCCGGCACCGCGCCTTCTCCACCGCGAGCCGCATCTGGCAGGCGGCGAGACCCGCTCCCGCACCCGTCGCGTCCCGGCAGTCCTGCCGCTGCGACCGGCACGCGTCGACGCACTCGTGGTGCCGCTCGAGGCACCCGTCGAGCGCGTCCGCGAATGCGCCGGAGGCGCTCGAGGCACAGTCGCGGAATGCACCCCTGGCGGCTTGGAAACACGGATCGGTGCACTGGCGCGTGGTGCCGTTGATCCCGGTCGTCCCCGATCCGAAGACCGAAGCGGCCGCGAGCAGCGCGAGCCCGACACCCATTGCCAAGGCCTTCCAGTTCATCGTGTCGAAGGCTCCTATTTCGGCAAGAGGATCTGAACCTGGAAGCGCAGCTGCCAGTCCGGACCGATGTCCGGCGTCACCGCGTTGTAGAAAGCCTGGATCTGCGTGTTCACCGGGAGCCCAACCTTGCCTATCCTCCAGAGCTTACCCCCACCGCCGCCTACGGGGACGGTCCACGCGTTGCCGGCGGTGGTCGTCCAGTTGGCCGTCATGATCGGAGCGCTGGTGAGGTACCAGCCCTTGCCGAAGTTCTAGTTCAGGAACGGCTGGACCAGCATCTGCTTCACGTCCTTGTCGCCCCAGCCGGCGAACGACCACTGGTTGTTCGCGAGCGCGCCGTAGACCCATGGGCCCTGCATCACCAGCACCACCCCCGTCGGCCCCGCGCTCCACTTGCCGCTCCCGAGGAGCCGGTTGCTCGCGGTCGGCAGGGTGAACGTCGGGCCGACGCCCCAGATCAGCTTCCCGGGCTTCGAGGGCGACAGGAACAGGCTCGGGTTGATGTCGCCCAGCCCTCCGACGTGGTCGATTCCGGGAGCCGGCGACCCCTGGCTGATGATGGGCATGATGGTCCGGGTGATGAGGTTCCAGTCCTCGGTCAGCCGGATCGGAATCACGGGCTGGACGTTCAGAATGTAGAGGAGCGCGTCCCTTGGCCCCACTCCGAAGTTGAAGTTGCTCTGGAACGGGACGCTGATGAGATCCGCCACCGGATTCTGCGTCTTCTTGGCGAGCTCGGTCTCGCTCTCCCCGGCGGCAGGCTTGGCGGCCTCCTCCGCCCGGAGCGGGCCCGCGAAGAGCACCGCGACGATCGGAACGACGAGCCGCAGGGCCGCAGAGAAACGTCGCGTCACGATCTTCATCCCCTTCGCTTCCGCTACGCGGGCGGACAGGCCCTCACGCAGCCCACGTACTGCCGTGTACAGGCCGTGAAGCCCGGGCCCGCTGCCTGAACTGCGGCGTCGCGACAAGGAAACGCGTTCGCCTGTTCCCGGTATGCGCCCCTCGCCGCCTGCAGGCAGGGGTCACTGCATTGATGTGTGGGGGCGGCCGTGGATGTCGAGGCGACGCTGACGAGCGCGACCGTGAGCAGCAGCGACGGCGTGTTCATGCCCATCGCCTTCCTCCGTTTCCGTCGTGAAGACGGCTGGGTTCTCGGAAGAGCCGTCTCCGATCACGATGGCGTTGCGCCCGACGTCCACGACGACAGCCGGGTCGTCAGTTGCTGGGCCCAGGCAGTCATCGCATTCTCCGCGTCTCCCCACTGCCACTGCGCGGCCGATTTGATGCTGCCGCCGCCCACGCGCTTGTCCACCGCTGCTGCCAGCACCTGGCCTGTGACCGAGTCCGTCACCTTGGCCTCCGCCTGTGCCGAGCCGACGAAGGCATACGTCCCGGTGGCGGCGTACTTCAGCGTGGCGAGTGCCCGCGCCTGCGGGATGACCATGGAGACCGACCGCAGGACCGGAATGGCGCCGCTGGCGTCCTCGAGTGCCACCTGGACATTCATGACGCTCGGACCGGGCTGGTCCACAACCTGGAACTTCGTGGAAAGCTGCTGCTGTATGGCCTGGTGGAAGTAGTTCGTCAACTTCTGTTGATCCTCCGCAGACACCTTGGTGTCGTCGCTGCCCCAGAACGTGACCGGGGCGATCATCACCTTCGTGTACTGGGTCCACTTCGCGTTCGGGTTCACATAGCGCAGTGCGGCCTGGGTGTTCGGACTCCCGGTCACAGCTTCCCCGGAGAAGCGACCCGGAGTATCGGTCGCAGTCAGCTTTGCGCAGAGGCTGCTGCCGAGAAATGGGCAGTAGCTCTGGTCGTCCTTGACCTTCACTTGCTGCGTCGTCCCGCAGCCTGCCACTACGGCAGTGAGAGCGAACACGGCGACCGCAACGCTCGTGTGATGAAGGAGCCGTGGCTTCCGAGCTGGAGACGCTCGACGCATGAGGAGGTCCTCCCTTGGATCCGGAGCCGGGGTGCTCGCGACAACACCGGCCCCTGTGTGTGATGGACGGGACACTCATTGCGTACCACTACAGACGGAGATGCGTCTTGCCATTTGGTGCCACCCGCGGTCCGGGGGTAGAGCGTGGTCTTGACCCCAACCCTGGGCCGCTACGCGACCCGTTT
>QHVD01000497.1:3556-4010 GCA_003222235.1 Gemmatimonadota bacterium
CTCACGCCGCACGCTGGCGTTGAAGGACTCGATCGTCGCGTTGTCGGTCGGTTTCCCCGGTCGGCTGAAGTCGAGCTGCACGCCAGGGCATTGCGTTTGTCAGGACAGGGGCGTAGTACGGCAAACGTCTCCGCCATTCGCCCGCGCTAACGGCTCCCACGAGCGGACCTACGGAGCAGCGCAAGCCGGCGCCCCGGCCGTTCTTCCGAGTCGTACTGAGAAGGCGCGATGACGCGATTCCTGCTCGCTTTGATGGCCCTCGGCCTCTTCGGCGCCACGCCGCAAGCTTCAGCGGCCTGCCGGTGGTTCGGGACCCAGCTCGAATGCGACCTCGGCGAGAGCCAGGTCCTAATCGGGACGCAAAAAATGGCCGAGCCCGCCTACGCCGGGGCCTTGCGACCACAGCCGCTTCAGAGGAGCGACGAGCTCGACGCCAGCGCGGCGCCCGAGCGGC
>QHVD01000384.1 GCA_003222235.1 Gemmatimonadota bacterium
CAAGGGGGACCGCGCCCATCTCGCCGCAGGGCTCGCGCTGCCGCTCGGGTTCTCGGCCCACGGCGATCTCGCCTGGGCCCACGACGTCCAGGATCCCCTGGTCGCGAGCGACACCGCGCAGAAGGTCACGGACTACTCCGGCGCCCTACGCTGGGACCGAAGCCGGAGCGCGATCGAGGTGGGTGGGGCGCGCCGGGACCCCTTCGCGCCGATCGGCCGCCCGACCGGGCTCAAGCCGTTCGTGGGGCTCGCCCTGACGCCGCGGACGCGGTATCTCACGGTCCACGCAAGCACGCAGCCCGTCCCTGGGATCTTCCTCTCGGGCTGGTACTTCAACCCGCTGGTCGAGGGCGGCAACGACTTCGAGCCGCCGTACCATGCGCGCCTGTCGGCGACGTTCTACACCAAGTTCTGGCGGGTGTATCGTAGCGGGATCTTCGCGCTGCGCCTCGAGCTCGCGGCGGAGTCGTGGAGCCGCGGCACGGCGGGCGTGGATAGCCTGGGCCAGGCCGTGCTCCTGCCCGGAGCGACGTTCATGGAGTCGAACCTCGAGATCCGGGTGGCAGGCGTCACCATCTACTGGATCCAACGGAACACGAACGGGTTCCGCGGAAGCTACGTGCCGGGACTGGACTACCCGCGGCGCTTCCAATTCTACGGCGTGCGCTGGGCGTTCACGGACTAGGTGCTCAGGAGTGACCGTTGACCTAAGTTCTTCTTGGGGCTATCCTTAAAACTCTGTGCCGCGCAGCATGACTGGTTTCGGCTCGGCCGACGGAGCGGTCGTCGACGGGCGGGTGCGCGTCGAGATCCGCACCGTAAACCACCGGTATTTCAACCCGCAGTTCAAGCTCCCCTCCGAGCTCGCTGGCGTCGAAGGGCAGCTACGCGACCGTCTGCGGCAGCTGCTCGACCGCGGGCACGTCGCGGTCTCCGTGCGGTGGCTCGAGCCACCGAGCTCGGAGAGCGCGATCGCTGTCGACCTGACGCGCGCCCGCCAGGTGGTCGCGGCGGCGAAGGAGCTGAAGAAGCAGCTCAGGCTGAAGGGCGAAGTGGATCTCGCGTTCGTGGCGCGCCAGCCGGATGTCATCACGCTCCAGGGGGACGGCGGGAGCGGGGGAAGCGCAGGGAGCGCCGCAGCGGCCTGGAGCGACCTCGAGCGCATCGTGGAACGGGCGGCGCAGGAAGTGCTGGCGATGCGGGCGCGCGAGGGGCGGGCGCTCGCCGCCGAGCTGGCCCAGCGGCTGGAAGCGCTCGAGTCGGGGGCGCGAGTCGTCGAGGAGCGAGCCCCAGCGCGCCTCGTGGCCGAGCACGAGCGGCTCAAAAAGGCCGTGTCGGAGCTCGCCGCCGGAGCGCAGGTGGATCAGCAGCGGCTCGCCGTCGAGATCGCCCTCATGGCGGACCGGGTGGACATCACCGAAGAGCTGGTCCGGCTCCGCACGCATCTCGCGGCGTGCCGCGAAACGCTCGCGGGGGAAGGCGCGGTCGGCAGGCGGCTCGGCTTCCTCGCCCAGGAGCTCTTGCGCGAGGTGAACACGATCGGCTCGAAGGCGAATGACGCGGCGATCACCCAGACGGTGATCGCGATGAAAGGCGAGCTCGAGAAGCTCCGGGAGCAGCTCGAGAATCTGGAGTGACGCCGCGAGTCGTCATCCTGTCCTCGCCGTCCGGAGGCGGCAAGACGACGATCGCGCAGGCGCTGCTTGCGCGCCGGCCGGACATCGGCTATTCGGTATCCGCGACGACGCGCCCGCCGCGCGCCGGGGAAAAGGACGGCCGGGCGTATCATTTCTTGACCCGGGAGCAGTTCGAGCGCCGCCGCGCGGCGGGAGAGTTTCTCGAGTGGGCCGTGTACGCCGGCGAGCTGTACGGGACCTTGCGGAGCGAAGTCGAGAGCGTCCTGCGAAGCGGCCGGCACGTGCTGATGGACATCGAGGTGAACGGCACGATTCAGGTGCGCAGGGTGTACCCGCCTCCGCAATCGATCGCCGTCTTCATCCTCCCGCCGAGCGCGGATGTGCTCGTCAAACGGCTGCGCGAGCGGAAGAGCGAATCGCCGCGAGCGCTGGAGGAGCGGTTGCGTCAAGCCGTGGTGGAAGTGCAGCGGGCCATGAGCGAAGTGGCGGGCGTGCCGACGTACGACCACTGGATCATCAACGACGTGGTGGAGACGGCTGTCGCCGAGGTAGGGCGAATCGTGGACGAGAACGGACAGCGCAAACATGGAGTGGACCAGGTGAGGATCGGCGCAATCATCCGGGGCCTGACGGAAGAGGTCGATCGAATTCAGGGTAAGGAGCCGGAATGAGGATCGTGACCCCCGCCGAGGTCGCGGCGGAGACGCAGAACAAATACCTCGGCGTGCTGGTGGCAGCCAAGTTCGCCCGCTTCGTGAACGAGTTTCCCCGCGACCGCTCGGTCGACTTGGAGCAGAAGCTGACCACACGCGCGCTGGAAGAGCTCGTCCACAGCCGGCTCAAGTACCGCCTGGTGCGGCGGCGGCGTCAGGAAGGCTGATGCGGTTCGCCGGCCGACACCTCGTGCTGGGCGTGTCGGGCGGGATCGCGTGCTACAAGAGCTGCACGCTCGCCAGGCGGCTCACGGAGGCCGGGGCGGCGGTGGACGTGATCCTCACCGCCGCCGCCGCCGAGTTCGTGCGGCCGGTCACCTTCGAGGCGCTCACCGGGCGCCCGGTCCTGACATCCCTCTGGGAGCGGGACCGGGCGCTCGCGCATTTGGGGCTGGCCAAACAGCCGGATCTCATCGTCCTCGCTCCCGCCACGGCCAACGTGCTCGCGCGGGCGGCGATGGGAATGGCGGACGATCTCCTGACCGCCGTGCTGCTCGCGCGCGCCGGCCCCGTCTTGTGCGCCCCGGCGATGAACGACGCCATGTACGCTCACCCTGCGACGCTCGCCAACACGCGGCGGAAGGACCGAGCGAGCGGCCGGGCCGGATGAGCGAGCCGGAGGCGATCCTCGTCGCCGCGGAGCGGCTGCTGGCGGAGAGGGGGGCGGGGCGGCTCCGAGGCAAGACGGTCCTCGTGACCGCGGGCCCGACGCGGGAGCACATCGACCCGGTGCGGGTGCTCACGAACCCGTCGAGCGGCCGGATGGGGTTTGCACTCGCCGAGGCGGCGTACGCGCGCGGCGCCGAGGTGATCCTCGTGGCGGGGCCGACCGACCTGCCGCTGCCGCCGGGCCTGACGGCCCACCGTGTGGAGACGACCGCCGAGATGCAGCAGGCCGTGCAGGCGCTCGTGGACGGCGCGAACCTGGTGATCATGGCTGCGGCGCCCGCCGACTACCGCCCCCGCGCCAGCGCCAGGGCCAAGCTGCCGCGCGCGAGCGGCGCCCTGACGCTCGAGCTCGAGGCCACGTCCGA
>QHVD01000385.1 GCA_003222235.1 Gemmatimonadota bacterium
GGCGTCGAAGTCGTCCGAGAGGTTCTTGCCCGCGCCGTCGTTCGGGTCGGCTTGCCCACCGGGCGCGAGGACGGCGAAGAAGTACGCGCCGTCGCCAACGTATGCTACCGAGGGGCCCCCGTTCAGCCAGACGAACGTCTTTCCATCGTAGATGTTGCAGTTGACGGTCGGATTGCCGTTCAGGCAGTGACCCGTCCCGTCCACAGTCTCGTTCACGGTTGTGAACGCCGCGCCCGTGACCGGGGTGTTGAACAATGGTCTGCCCGGCCCGACGTCACGGCTCGACATGACATCGCGCGTGTTGTTACACGCGGCGGCCGCAGCCGCCACAGCGAGGAGGGGCAACAGCCCAGCCCATCTCCGCGCCCGTCGCATGGTGAGATGCTCGCCAGACATTGGACTTCTCCTAGGGTGGCCGACCCCGTTCGGGTCGGAGTTCATTGTCGCGTTTGAACGGTGAGTGCCGATGAGCGAGGTCGGCGGGGAGGCGCGCGGGCGGCGCCCTTCGTGCTGACGGGCGCCCTGCTGCCGGAGTCGGCGTACGCGCGACACCGAGCCACGAGTTCTCGCGGGGTCGGCGCTGTCGTGATGCGGTCCTTACGGCGCCACATCGGCCTTCACACCTCGGACAGGGCGTCAGCGGCTCACGCCCGTTGCACTGCTCGCGAACTACGCAGCCGGTGTCGCGATTGCTCCGTCGAGGCAGAAGCGAGCCGCACGCCCTCGCGCCTCGGAGCTCATCACATCTCGGCCCCGGCTGCTGTGACGAAAGCTCTGCGGGCCGCAGCGCACACCAATAGGTCGCAGGGTTGGAAATGGAAGCGATTCGTTGGGTGGGGAGATGTTGAGGAGACCATCTTTGGGTGGGGACCGTTGAAGTAGGTGATTCCGTGGCGAGTCGGCAGTGAGCAGGCGATCAGCGGTCAGTGAAGTTGACAGACGCCAAGCCGCAAGCGGTTGACAGCCGCGAGAGGGTAGGCTCTCACCCTTGGCGGCGGGTAACTGAAGACCGCTTGCGGCTTGGCGTCTTGCAACTGCTCTGACGACTGCGGGACTGGACCCTGTCGCTCCCGTCGGGTGAAGCTACGACTCACCCCCAACGGGAACCGGCGTGTGCGTCCGGTTCGTTTCGAGCCACTCTTGGGCGAGGGCGACGAACGCGGCGTGCGTATCGTCGTTATAGCTATCCCATGCCGTCGCGACGAGCTGCACGTCCGCATCGCAGAGACCCGTCACACTGGCGGCCCAACGATTGGAGCGCAGCGCGCGCTCGTATGCCAGCGCGAGGAAGCAGCTCGACCAGTCATAGCCCTGGGCCGTCAATCCCCGGGCCACGCGTTCCGGCCCCATATGCTCAAACACCTGCGTGAACCGCTCCTTGTGCTCAGTGAGTTGCATCGGCATAAAGCCTCCTAGACCGGAACCGTGGGTGACAGCGAGGACGCGTCATCACGATCTCGAAGGCGCGTTGGCGAAGCCCCGGCTGCTATGACGAAACCTGCGCGGGCGGCGGCCAACACCAATGGATCTCAGGGTCGGAAATGGAACCGCATCGTTGGGTGGGGAGATGCCAGCAGACCGATCTATGGGTGGGGACCGTTGAAAAACATGACTCAATGGCGAGTCGGCAGTAGGCGGGCGATCAGCGGCCAGTGAAGTTGAGAGACGCCAAGCCGCAACTGGAGCCTGTCATGCTCGTCAGTGGGCGGTCAGTGGCAGCTCCCCGAGCCGGTGTCGGTGAACGTGCCGCCCACCGAGATGAATTGCCAGGTGTATCCGGTCGTGCTGAGCGTGAGCTTGAGGACGCCGTAAACCACGGGGTTGCGCACCTCGCTGTTCGGCTGCACCGCCGTGACTGCGCCCGTCCCGATCCCGCCCGTGCCCACCGTGAACTGCCGGATGCCGCGCAGCGGATCCGACACCCCGTCCGGGGTCTGCGGCGCGAAGCGCTCGTATACCTCGTAATGCGCGTTGAGCACGAGCTCGGCCCCGGCCGCATACAGGTCGTCCCAGAACGGCTTGACCTCGGCGCGCAGCGCCGTCCCCGTCGAGCTGAAGCGGGGATGGTGCCAGATGGCGATGGTGCACTGCTTGGTGCTCGCGGCCAGGTCGGCCTTGAGCCACAGCTCCTGGGCCGACCCCGCGGCCGTCGAGATGTCTCCCCCGCTGTTCAGCACCACGATATGCCAGGCGCCGAGGTCATAGCTGTAGTACCCGCTGCCACGCGTGCCGGCGGCGGTGCCCCAATAGTCGTAGTAGGTGGCCGAGCCAGGCGACCACGATTCCATGTGGCCGGGCGCCGGGCGGGTGCGCGCTTTGAAGCGGCCCCAGGTGGTGGAGGGGGCGTAGCAATTGGTGAAGTCGGGGACGACGCTGCTCGAACCGAGCACGTTGTCGCCGATCGTGAAGACGGTGCCGGAGATGTCCGTAGCCTCGTCGTCCGTGCGGTCGCAGCGGGCGATGTCCCCAGCGCCCACCAGCACCTGGGACGGGGTCGCGTCGGACACATTGACGATGGCGTTGTCCGATCCCGTGAGGCCGCGCCGATCGGTCACGCTCACCAGCAGCGTGTATTGCCCCGAAGTCGCATAGGCATGGCTCGAGATGATCGGACTCGCGGTCGCCGTACTGCTCTGGACCGAGCCGTCGCCCCACGTGATCGTGTAGCTCCAGGGTGTGTCGCTTGGGGTGTCGGTAAACGTGGCCGAGAGATTCACCGAGCCGCCCGTGCTGATGACCCAGTCGGGTCCGGCGTTGACGGCCGGGGGCTGGTTGCCGATG
>QHVD01000386.1 GCA_003222235.1 Gemmatimonadota bacterium
AGCCGCGAGGCGCTCGGGATCGGAGGCGAGCGCGCCTGGCTCGTGCCGGCGCTCACGCTCCCCGAGGCCGGCAAACCGGTCAGCCGCGCAGCAGCAGCGGCGGCGAGCGAGGCGATCCGCTTGTTCGTCGAGCGGACTCAGGCGGTGCGGCCATCGTTCGAGCTGACCGACGGAAACGCGGCCGCGGTCACGCAGATCTGTCACCGGCTCGACGGCCTTCCGCTAGCCATCGAGTTGGCCGCCGCGCGGGCACGCGTCCTCGATCCGCAGCAGATCGCCGCCAGGTTGGACGACGTGTTCGGGTTGCTCTCCTCAGGGAGCAGGACGGCCCTCCCGCGCCAGCGCACGCTGCGCGGCACGATCGAGTGGAGCCACGCACTGCTCACCGAGCCGGAGCAGATCTTGTTCCGGCGCCTGGCGGTGTTCGCCGGGGGGTTCACGATCGACGCGGCGGAGGCGGTAGCGGCGGGGGCGAGGGGCGCGCTCGCCGCGGCGGACGTGCTGGACCTGCTCAGTGCTCTCGTGGAGAAGTCCCTCGTCGTGCTCGAGACCGAGGCGCTCGAGGCACGCTATCGCATGTTGGAGACGATCCGGCAGTTCGCCCGGGAGCGTCTGGAGGAGGCGGGCGAGGCGGCGGAGCTCGGGCGCCGCCATGCGCGGTTCTTCCTCGCCCGGGCCGAGGCCGCCGAGCCGTTCCTTGCCAACCAGTCCGAGGGGTGGCAGGAGCGGCTCGCGGAGGATCTCGGGAACTTGCGGGCCGCGGCCGATTGGTTCGAGCGGGATCCCGACGCCATCGAAGGGGCCCTACGGTTGGCCGCCGCGCTGCATTGGTTCTGGTTCGGGCTGGGGCACTACCGCGAGGCCCGCCGGCGCCTCGAGGCGGCGTTGCAACGGAGCGGCGCCGCCCGGACACGCTCTCGGGGACGCGCCCTCTCCTCGCTTGCGACGTTCCTGGCCCTCCAGGGCGAGACGGTGGCAGTCCGTCCGGTGGCCGAGGAGAGCGTGGACATCCTCCGGGAAACGGCCGGCGCCTCGGTGGATCTCGTCTGCGCGCTGGTCGGACTCGGCCAATCCTGTCTGCTCGAGGGTGACCTGGAAAACGCGGCTCGGGTTCTGGCGGAGGCCCTCGGCCTCACGCGGACCGTGCGACCGCGGTACTGGATCACTTACGCGCTGTACTGGCACGGCCGCGTAGCGCAGGCCCGCGGCGACCTCGCGGCGGCACGGGCGGCGTTCGACGAAGGCGTCGCCCTCGGTCTCGAGGACGGCTTCGACCAGCCCATCGCGCACCTCGCCACGATGCGGGGCCGGCTGGCACTCGCCGAAGGGGACAGCGACGGCGCGCTGGGCTGGTTCGCCGTCGCGCTCACGGCGCTGCGGCGGATCAAAAACCACTGGTCTACGATTATCCTGGTGGAAGACCTCGCACGGATCGCCACCGAGCGGGGCGATCCCGAGCGGGCCGCGCGCTTGCTCGGCGCTGCGGCCAACCTGCGCGAGGAAGCCGGAGCCGCCCCACTGCCGCTCGAGCGTGAGGCCATGGACCTCCTTGCCGGGTCGCTCGGTGCCACCCTCGGCGCCCCAGCGTTCAAGGCGGCATTCCGGGCAGGGCAGGCGCTGAGCCTGGGCCAGGCCTTGGACCAGGCCGAGACGATGGTGGGCGAGCCGGCGGCCGCGGCGGCGCGCCCGGCCGGCACGCCGATCTTGCGGGTCAACGCCCTCGGCCGCCTCGAGATCTCGGTGGACGGCGAACGACTCCCCGCGGCGGTCTGGGGCGGCGACGCCAGGCCGCGCGAGCTGCTGCTCTACCTCCTGTGTCATCCGGCGGGTCGTACGCGCGATCAGATCGGGCTCGCGTGCTGGCGCGGTGCATCGCCCGCCCAGCTCAAGAACAGCTTCCACGTCACTCTGCACCAGCTGCGGAGGATTCTGGGCCGGCCGGATTGGATCGTGTTCGAGGAGGAGCGCTACCGCATCAACCCGCGCCTCGTGGTGGAGTTCGACGGACGTCGGTTCGAAACGGAGCTGCGGGCGGCGCGGGGGGCGCTCGCAGAGACTGGAGACGCCGCGCCGCTCGCGCGCGCACTGGCGCGCTACCGAGGCGACTTCCTCGAGGACGCGGCCGCGAGCGACTGGCACCTGGAGTACCGGGAGCGCTGGCGGCGGCTGTACATGGAGGGCAAGGTCGCGTTGGGGGAGCGCGGGGAGGCGAGCGTGAGCGGGCGGCCGCACTAGCGCATGCCTACCATCATCACCGCCATCATCCTCGGGCTGGTCGAGGGCGCGACGGAGTTCCTCCCCGTTTCGTCGACGGGACATCTGATCCTGGCGGGCCACGCGCTCGGGTTCGTGGGTCCACGCGCCGATGCCTTCGAGATCATCATCCAGCTCGGCGCCATCCTGGCCGTCGTCTGGCTCTATCGCGGCCTGTTGTGGCGCGTGGTGCGCGACGGCCTTGCCGTCGCGGAGTCACGCCGGTTCATCCTCGCGCTGTTCGTCGCGTTCCTACCGGCGGCGATCGTGGGGCTGCTCACGCACCACTGGATCATCGCGCACCTGTTTACCCCCGCGGTGGTGATCGCGGCGCTGATCCTCGGCGGCGTCGCCATCATCGCGATCGAGCGCTGGCGCCCCGCGCCCCGCATCGAGACGGTGATGCAGATCGGCTACTGGATCGGGATCGCGCAGGTGTTCTCGCTCGTCCCGGGCGTGTCGCGCTCGGGGGCGACGATCATGGGGGCGCTGCTGGCGGGAGTCGGGCGCCCCGCCGCCGCGGAGTTCTCGTTCCTGCTCGCCATTCCGGTGATGTTCGCGGCCACGGGCCTGAACCTCTGGGAGAACCGGCGCCTGCTGTCGGGATCCGACGCCTTGATCTTCGCGGTCGGCTTCGTGGTGTCGTTCGCGAGTGCGCTGGTTGTGGTCCGGTGGCTCATCCGCTTCGTGTCGCACCGCTCGTTCGATCTGTTCGCCTGGTACGGCCCTGGCGACGCTCCTCGCCACAGGCCAGTCCTGGATCGGATAACGGAGGTCGGTCTGACCAAAAAAGACGAGCCCCCTTCGAGTGAAGGGGGCCCGTGACTAGAGCTGGGGCGGTGGCGGTCACGGCCAGTGCAGCACACACCCGCCGCTTCCGGCGTTCACCCAGTTGCGCTGGATCAGGAAGTCTTTCCCCCCGAGCTTCATGTTCGCGGTCGAGCCGCTCGTCGTGGTGTACGTCGTGCCGAAGGTCCAGGCGCACTTGTCGGCGTTCTCGTACCCCAGGCGGTCATACCAGGCGTTCAGATCTCCGTCGGTCGTCGCTTCTTCCGTCTCGTGCGCCAGGGTGTTGACCTCGGCGTCCGCCGCGGGGTCGCCGTTCGGCCCCGACCCGCTGATCGCGGAGCAGCCCGCGGGATCACTCCGGTCATAGGGCATCACGGCGTACTTCACGTCACCCCTCGAGCTGCTGAAGTGGCCGTGATAGGCGCAGTACTTCGTCCCGAAGCCGCCCCCGAGGTTCACCCCAGGGCCGCTGAAGACGGCGTAGAGCGTCGAGGGATCGCGCCGCTCGTGAACGCGGTCAAGACCTCCTGCTGCACCTGAGCGTCCGACACCGCCCCGCTTGGCCCGTTCGCATCGGCCCAGAACTGAGTGTAGGTGACGCTGTTCTGCACATGCGTGCCCGTGCCGTCGTAATACGTCGTGTTGACGTTGAAGTACGGCGAGCCGCCGAGGTTGCGGAGGAAGAAACCCACGAGCGAGCCGTCCTGCGTGCCACTGCCCGCGCTCGCCGGCGCAGGACCGCCGTTGTAGATCGTGCTCGAGGACCAATAGATCGCGGCGACCTTCGTGGCATACACGATAGGTCCGCCGTGATAAAAGATGCCCGTCCCGCTCGTCTTCAACCGCGCGCTGGCGTCAGGACCGGGCTTGCGGAGCATGATGTGGAGGCGTGGTGACTGGCCCTGGAGCTCCAAGAACTCTGGTGCCGTGGGATTCAGTGCCGACGTC
>QHVD01000153.1 GCA_003222235.1 Gemmatimonadota bacterium
AGACTTCGCATTGTCATGACCGATCCCCCGTTTGCAGGAAGGGGGTTGCACGGAGCATGCCACAGCCAGACCGGCGGGAACGGCCCGGTCCCAAACGCTCGGCCCCGGTACGTTTGCTCCGGTCGGTCAGGGAGGGAAGGCGTGAGGGACGTCACACGTTTCCGGAGACGAGACACGCGTCTCGCCCGCCCCTTTGCAGGTTGCATGTGCTCCCGATCACGAAGCATCGGGGCGGGGGCGGGGGCGGGGGGCGGCGCGACCGCGTTACGCGCCTCTCTGCTCTGTCGTTCCCACTCGCTGGAACCTTTTTGGGCTGTATAGTTGCTTGGCATGCATCGCAGACGCGGCACCCCCACCCCAGCACAGGAAACGGCCATGGACGCGAGAATCAGCTTGCTGCCCCCACGCCGCCGAATCGCACGCCTGGTCGTAGCGGCGGTGATGGTCGCCCACGGCGGGGGGCGGGTCTTCGCGCAGGCGCCGCTGCCCGCAGGCGAGGGGCGGCCCGGTGGCCCCGTCTTCGAGCCGCTGCGCGCCGACCCGAAGGAGCCGGAGTTCTTCGCCACCTACCTCTGGACCCGCTCGCCGCGGCTCGCGTCGAGACTCGGCACGGTCGGGTTCGGTGAAACGATGAGTCTGCTCCGGACAGCAGACTGGCAGCTGGCGATCGCCGCCGGCGTATTCTCTCAGTTCGACATGGCGCGGGTGACCGCCGACCTGATGAACACCGACTATCTCGTCGGCATTCCGCTCACATACCGACACGGTGCCCTGTCCACGCGATTCCGACTCTACCACCAGAGCTCGCACATGGGCGACGAGTACATGGTGCACAACCACGCGGAGCGCGTTGACTTGAGCTTCGAGGGCGTGGAAGCCCTCGTCGCGCGCGAGCTCTCCCATTGGCGGGTCTACGGCGGCGGGGAGTACATCTTCGCCCGCTCGCCCGCCGATCTGCGGCCCGGCGTGCTGCACGGCGGCGCGGAATACCGGCAACCGGGTTCGCTGGTGCGACTCGGTCGCTTTGCTACGGGGCGTCTCGTGGCGGCGTTGGACGGGAAGTCCGTGCAAGACCGAAACTGGCAGGTGGGGTGGAGCTTCGTGACCGGGCTCGAGCTGGACGACCCCGCGGCAGCTCTCGGATCCGGCTGGCACTGGACCGTGCTGCTCAAGGCCTACACCGGGCCCTCGCCCTACGGCGAATTCTACCGCGACCGCGTGTCGTCCGTCGGCCTCGGCGTCGGATTCACGTTATGAGACCGGTCGTGGGCGCGTTGCGGCTGAAGACAACAGGGTCTTGCGGCTTGGCGTCTGTCAACTTCACTGGGCCCTGACCACCTGCGTGCTGGAAACTCGCCGACGTAGCGGCACTCAGTTCTTCATCAGAAACCGCAGCACCGCCGCGTTGTAGAAGGCCGGGTTGTCGGCGTGCGAAGCGTGTCCTGCGCCGGGCACGCCGACAATCTCCTCGGCCGGCATGCACCGGGCCAGCTCCTCGATGATGAGGTGGAATAGGCGGGGGCTCCGCTCGCCGCTCACCAGAAGGACGGAGTTCCGGATTCCGGCGACCTGTGGGCAGGACAATGCCGGCATGTACACGGCGGGGTCGGTGCGGATCTCGAGGCGCAGCTCGGACGCCAGGGGCAGGAGCGCCACCCGCGCCGCCTCGGGCAGGGCGTCGAAGTGGCCGGGGCGCCCGCTCACGCCGTCGAGAAAGCGCCGCAGCCCACCTACCGAGTCGCCGCGCGCGAAGTCCCTGCGTGACGGCTCCACCACGGTCGCCTCGAACGCGCGCCGAAGGGAATCGCCCTCGGGCGTGCGGGCGAGCCACGGGAGGATCGGCGGCTCCGCGAGCACGAGCGACCGCACGAGGTCTGGCCGCCGCATCGTGACGAGCAGCGCGACGTACGCCCCGTAGGAGGAACCCACGAGGTGGACGCGCCCCAGACCGAGCCCCTCGATCAGGGCGATCAGGTCGTTCGCGTGGAGCGACAGCGCATATCCCTCCCCGTCGGGCCGCACCGCGTTGGGCGGGTGATACCGCCGGCTGTAGGCGATCACGTGGAACCGGGTCGCGAACGCGGCGATCTGCGGCCGCCAGCTGTCGAGCGTCTCGAGGCTCCCATGCACCAGTACCACGGGGATCCCGGCGCCGCGCTCCAACACGTGTAGCTCGGTTCCCCCTAGCCGGATCACGCGAAGCACGGCCGGTGGGGGTGGCGGGGGAGCCGGGGCCGGCACAGGGACTCCGCTCGGCGCTCCCGCCGGCGCGCCGCCGCCGCGATGGCAGGCCAACCCGGCGACAAAGACTACGAGCGCGGGAGCGGCGAGCCTCAGAGTTCTCACATCGCCAAGGTAGCGCCGGCTCGGCAACCGAGCCACTCGCGCCGTTCCAAACTGCTGTGCCGGATTCCCTCGTGACGGTGGTCACCCCGGCCGTCGCCGCGCTCGACATGGGGCCCGCGCGCCCGTGCCCTTCATCACCGTCCGCAGATCAAGACATGAAGCATGCTGCTGCTGGTGCCGTGGCCCGCGGCCGCCCCATGCAGGGAGGAGACCATGTTCCACGGCAGGCTGCACACTCGGTCACTACTCGCGGCGTTGGTCGTCGCCGTCGCGGCATGCGAAGAGCCGGCCGCCCCCTCCCCGGCGGACGAGCCAGTGTTCGCCGCAGGAGATGCCGTCGGCCTTCCCCTGCCGCTGTCGACCGGGGAAGAGCGGCTGCTGTTCGCGCAGGGTAAGGTCGTGTTTCAGACCGTCTTCACCCCGGCCACCGGCCTCGGCCCGCTGTTCAACCAGACCTCCTGCGCCGGATGCCACGAGGATCCCGTCGTCGGTGGCGTGGGCGACGAGCTAGAGGTGCACGCGACGGCCTACCAGGGCGGAGTGTGCAACGACCTCAGCACAGAGGGGGGGCCGGTGATACAGGACAGCGTGACCCCGGCGTTGCACGCCGCCCTCGGGATCGACCGGGCGCCCATGCCCCCGGACACGACGGCGACGGCGCGTCGGACAACGCCGGCTGTGTTTGGCTTGGGGCTGCTGGACGCCGTGCCCGAGTCGGCGATTCTGGCGCTGGCCGATCCAGACGATGCCAACGGGGACGGGATCTCCGGACGTCCCAACCGGTCCGCCGACGGGCGGCTCGGTCGCTTCGGCCGTAAGGCGTTCGTTCCGACGCTGCGCGAATTCACCGCCGCGGCCTTCCGGAACGAGATGGGAATCACGAACCCGGCGCTGCCAGGAGAGGAAACCGTTGGGGGCAACCCGATGCCCCCAGGCGTCGATCCAACCACCGACCCGGAGATCACCCAGGATGCTCTCGACGCCACGGAGGCCTTCATGCGGCTCCTGGCACCTCCGCGGACGCAGCTGCTCAGCCTGGCGCAAGTGCGGGGCCGCCAGCTCTTCTCGTCGATCGGATGTGTCGCCTGTCATGTGCCGGCGCTCCAGACCGGTTCCAATCCCGTGAAGGCGTTGAGCAAGAAGGTGGTGCCGGCCTACACCGATCTGTTGCTCCACGACATGGGCTCGGATCTCGCCGACATCTGTCTCGGACTCGCGGAGCCGTCCGAGTTCCGAACCGAGCCGCTGATGGGCGTGCGCTTCAAGTCGGTCTATCTGCACGACGGCCGCGCGCCGACGATCGAAGCGGCGATCGAGCTCCACGGCGGCGAGGCTACGGCCGCGCGCGACCGATTCGTGCAGCTATCATCGCAGCAGCGCGCCGCGTTGGCTCGGTTCCTCAAAGGGCTATAACCGCTAGATTCCGCGGACCTTCATTCTCCATTGGAGTGTCCCCGGTGCCCGCCCTGCTCCGCGGCCTCTTTGTGGTGCTGATGCTGACTGCGCCCGTGCTCGCAGGCCAGACGCTTCCCAAGACGACCGCCGAGCGCTCGAATTACGCATCCACGTCCAGCAACGACGAAGTGGGCGCGTTCCTCGACAGCCTCGAGCTCGCCGGAGCTCCGATCGCCGTGTCCGAGCTCGGACGGACGGCGCTTGGCAAGCCGATCTTTTTCGTGATCGCCTCCGATCCGCCCGTGACCTCTCCCGGTGAAGCGGCTGCGGCGGGGAAGCTGGTGGTCTACCTCCAGGCGAACATCCACGCGGGAGAAGTGGAAGGCAAGGAAGCAGTGCTCGCGGTCCTGCGTGAGCTCGCCGGCCCGAGCCGCGATCTGCTCCGGCAGCTCGTGATCCTCGTCGCCCCGGACTACAACCCCGACGGGAACGACGCGCTGGGACCGCAGGCCGTGAACCGCTCAGAGCAGAACGGTCCCGAGCTGGTGGGCCGGCGCGCCGACGGGCTCAACCTCGACCTGAACCGCGACTACTTCAAGGCGGAAGCGCCCGAGACGCGCGCGTCACTCGCCCGTGTCTACGAGGCCTGGGATCCGGCGCTGATGGTGGATCTCCACACCACCGACGGCACGCTGCACGGCTACCATCTGACCTATTCGCCGCCCCTCGACCCCAACGGGCCCGCGGGTCCGACGGACTTCGTGCGGAACCAGATGCTCCCCGCGCTGCGCAAGACGCTGCAGGACAAATACCGCGCGCCGACCTTCGACTACGGCAACGTCGAGACTCCCCTCGTTCCGAAGAGTTGGGATACCTATGCCCCGCTCGGCTGGTACGGCACCAACTATGTCGGGCTGCGCGGGCGGATGGCGATCCTGTGCGAAGCCTACTCGCACGACGACTTCAGGACGCGCGTCCGGGTGACGCACGACTTCCTGATCGAGATCCTGACCTACGCGAGCCTCCACGCGGATGAGATCCGCCGCCTCGAGCGCGAGGCCGACCGGCAAACCGCGCTCGAAGGGGCCGGGCTCCTCCCACGGCCGGGTCTCGCGGTCGCGTACAAGCTCGCCGGACGCGGCGTCGAGCCCGTGGTGCTCGAAGTGATGAAGCCGAACCCCGATACCGGCCGCGGCCGACCGCCGCTCCTGCCCACCGGGGAGTTTCGGACGTACCGGCTGCCGATCAACGACCGCTTCGTGGACTCCCTCACTCGCCCCCTCCCGGCCGGGTATTTTTTCCCCGCGGCCGAAGGCGACGTCGCCGCTCTGCTGCGCCTGCACGGGATCCAGGTCCGGCGCTTGGGCGCCGGATGGACCGACACGGTGGAAGTGCTCACCGGCACGCAGCTGAAATGGGCGACGCGGGAGTTTCAGGGACACCATCTGCTCGAGGTGACGGGGACCTGGGCGCCCCTGATCCGCACCCTCCCCGCCGGCGCCTACTTCGTGCCCACGGCGCAGCCGCTCGGTCGGCTCGTGTTCGCGTTACTCGAGCCCGAGGGGTATGGGCTCGTTCGCTGGGGCGGGTTCGACCGGCTGCTCGGCGGGGAGTTCGGCGCGCTGTCCGGGCTCGTGTACGGGTCGAGCGCGGTCGGAGAGTTTCCCGTGTGGCGCGCGGGGCGGGCGCCCCGTGCGCCGACGCGGCTACTGCCCTGACTGGAATGGTGCAGTACCGGGACCGATTGCGCCATGGCGCTCGTCCTTCTTAGTTTTCCATTGTGAACTTGAACCGCTCGAAGTGCGCGCTGTTCTACTTTGCCGCGTTTACGGGACCTCCCGGGAGCGCGCGGCGCGAGTGTACGTGATCGGCTGAAAAAGCAAACGTCACCTTCGATATCGCTCAGGCTCCCGACAGTTTCGGGGGCCTTTTTTGTCGAACCCTTTTCGTCGAGGTGGAGATAGTCTCATGGCGCACTCCCCCCTTTCCCGGCCGCTGTCCACACCCAGCGCCAGGCAGATCGAGCACTGCCGTGCCGAAATCGATCACGTGGACCGGGTGCTGGTCCGCCTGCTGAATCTACGGGCGCGGCTCGCCTTGAAGGTCGCGGGACTGAAGCGCGGAGCGGGATTACCGCTGCACGCACCGGGGCGCGAGCGGGAGGTGCTCCGGAACGTCACGGAAGCGAACCCCGGCCCCCTCGATCGCGCGGCGGTGGCCAAGCTGTTCCGCCTCGCCATCCGGGAATCCCGGCGTCTGGAAGAAAACGACAAGGGTGGCGGCCGGTCGGCAAGAACTTGACAAAGTCAACTAACGAGTGTCTACTTCGCCCATCGCTACCCGCTCACACGCCCGCGAGGGAACGACCATGGTGCAGGCCGACTTCGATCGACGCGTCGCCGCCGTGCGGCGCTTCAATCGGTTCTACACCAAGCATATCGGGCTGCTGCGCGAGCATCTGTTGGAGAGCCCGTTTTCCCTGACCGAGGCGCGCGTGATCTATGAGCTCGCTCATCACGAACGGACCACGGCGACCGAGCTCGGCAGGGAGCTGGGATTGGACGCCGGCTATTTGAGTCGCATCCTGCGACGCTTCGCGAAGCACGAGCTGATCGACCGAAAGCCCTCGAAGAGCGACGGCCGCCAGCGCTTCTTGTCCCTCGCCCGGCCAGGGCAGCGGGCCTTCGCCAAGCTCAACCGAGACTCGCACGAGGAAATCGGCGCATGGCTGGGCAGGCTGCCGAAGGCGTCACAGAACGATCTGGTGGCCGCGATGCACACGATCGACGAGGTGCTCCGCACCGAGCCCGAGGAGAAGGCCTCGTTTCTGCTCCGGCCACACCAGCCCGGCGACATGGGATGGGTCGTGGGGCGCCACGGCGCGCTCTATGCCCAGGAATACGGATGGGACGAGCGGTTCGAGGCGCTGGTCGCGGAGATCGTCGCAAAGTTCATCAAGCGGTATGACGGGAAACGGGAACGGTGTTGGATCGCCGAGGTGGAAGGCGAAAACGCCGGCTCCGTGTTTTGCGTCAAGGAGTCGGCAACCGTGGCCAGGCTGCGCCTCCTCCTGGTGGAGCCACGGGCGCGCGGGTTGGGCATCGGCACCCGCCTGGTGAACGAATGCCTGCGCTTCGCTCGAGAGGTGGGCTACCGAAAGATCACGCTCTGGACGAACGACGTGCTGGACGCCGCTCGACATATCTACGAAAAGACCGGGTTTCGCCTGGTTCACGAGGAAGCGCACCACAGCTTCGGACACGACCTGGTCGGACAGACGTGGGAGCGGGAGTTGTGACGACGCAACGCGGGCGTCCCGAGCCGCGGTGTCGGGCTCGGTAGCCGGGGATCGGGGCGGGGGGGGCGGGGGCAGGATGCAGCCGGCGGAGCAGCCGTTCAAGGATCACTTCTCCGACAGCGCCGCGGCCTACGCGGCGCGTCGGCCGAGCTATCCGACGGCGCTGGTGGACTTCCTCGCGGAGGTGGCCCCGCGTCGCGAGCTCGCGTGGGAGTCGGGTTGCGGCTCGGGGCAACTGTCCGTGCTCCTGGCCGGCCGCTTCGAGCAGGTGATTGCAACGGACGCAAGCGCGGAGCAGATCGCGCAGGCCAGGCCCCACCCGAACGTGCGCTACGCGCAGGCCCCCGCGGAGGCGAGCGGGCTGCCGGCGGCCGTCGTCGATCTCGCCGTCGCCGCGCAGGCCGCGCACTGGTTCGACCTCGCCGGCTACTACGCCGAGGTGAGGCGGGTCGCGCGACGGGGTGCGATCATCGCTCTCGCGACCTATGCGACCATGAGCATCGACGACGACATCGATCGCGTGGTCAAGCGCTTCTATCTGGATGTGGTGGGGCCGTATTGGCCGCCGGAGCGACGCCACACCGAGGACGGCTACCGGTCGCTGCCGTTCCCCTTCGAGGAGCTCCCGGAGCCCGAGCTCGAGATGCGTGCGGAGTGGGCGCTCGCCGATGTGGTCGGATACGTTGAGACATGGTCGGCCGTGCGTGCGATGGCGCGAGCGACCGGTCGCGCGCCGATCCCGGAGCTCCGCCGGGATCTCGCGCGCGTCTGGGGGCCCGAAGCGGCAGTGCGACCGGTGCGCTGGCCGCTGGCGCTCCGCGTCGGACGTTTAAGCTAGACGCACAGACGATTAGGCTAGACGCGCAGACGCACAGGCGCACAGGCTAGGCGTCCGTAGGCACGTGCGCCTGCTCGCTCCTGGGTCCCGGGCTCCGCGCGGCGAGCAGCGCAACCGCGCAGGACCGGGTCAGGTCGACCAGCCAGCGGGCCACGCTGCTCCGGCTCGCTTGGAAGGACGCCGCGGAGCGCCAGGCTTCACGCATCGCCCGCGCCACGGCCCTCTTCGCTTCGACCGAATCGAACACGATGCCAAATGCGAGCACGTGCAAAGTCGGCCCGTGGCGCCGGTACAGGCACGCGAGCGCCTTTCGGTCCTGCAGTTCGGCGATCTGCTGGAGCAGCGAGCAGTCGGTGATTGCCGGCTCGTTCGGCTGTGTGGCCGTGTCCCTTCCCGACATCCCGTATCCTCCGAGGCGGGCGGCGAATGCCGCGTGTGAGAGCGTGCTGAATGTACCATTGTCCACAGAATGTGCACTATGTGCAGAACCACCATTACCAAGGATGGCGCGCACGCAGGCGTGGTAACGCCGGCGGACCGGACGGCGTGTGACCCGCATCACGGGATCGGCGGGGGACCATGGAGGGTATTTGGGAAGCCAACGAGACAGCCGATGGATCCGAGGATAGTGCTCGACAACCTCGATGTCGGGGTGATGGCGATCAGTCCTGACTGGACGATCGCGGAATGGAGCGCGCCCGCCGCCCGGATCACCGGCCTGCCGGCCGAGCGGGTGGTCGGCAGGAATTTCTGGGTCGCGTTCCCGTCCACAAAAGCCACGCCCGTCGAGCGCGTGCTGCGGGACGTGCTCGCCGACGGAGAGCCGCGGATGCTCGTGACGCCGGCGCGCGCCCCGGAGCTGAAGGGCATGGTGTTCGAGACTCGAGTGACGCGGGCGCCGGGGAATTACTTGCTCATGCTGTTCCGGCAGGTGCGCCAAGAGCTCGACCCCCAGTCTCCCACGGCCCCGATTCTCGCGGCGTTCGAGCGAGAGCGCCGGCTCTACCTGCAGCTCTTCGACTCACTGCCAATCCCCGCGCTGGTCGTGGCGATCGACGGGCAGATTCTCGAGGCGAATCCGGAGGGCGTTGGGCTGCTCGGCGCCGCGGATGCGCCGGCGCTGCGTGGCCGGTCGCTGGGCGATTGGGCGGCGGAGGCCGAGCGCAGCGCCCTCCTCGCCACGCTGCGCGACGCCGTCCACGGGCGGCAGCAGCTCCACCTGACGCTCGACTTCGGCGGTGAGGCGGCGCGCGAAGTGGACGCGGTGATCGAGAACGTGGCGCCGGGGGAGTCGTCGGCGAAGCTCCTGTTCCTGGCTGTGGACGTGTCCCGCGAGCTACTGCTGCAGCGCCGGCTCCTCAAGGCGGACCGGCTCTCGCAGCTCGGCGTGCTGGTCTCCGGAGTGGCGCACGAGCTGAATAACCCGCTCTCGGCCATCGCCGCATTCGCAGAGCTGCTCAAGATCGATACGAAAAATCCCGAGCACCGTGAGAGCGCCGAGATCATTCATGCGGAGGCGATGCGTGCCGGGCGCGTGGTGCGGACGCTCCTCGACTTCGCCCGGCAGCGACCGCGGGTGCGGCAGGCCGTGGCGATCAAGGACGTCGCCGAGCGGGTCGTCGCTCTCCACAAGGGCGACCTCAAGAAGGGGCGCGTCCAGGCGTTCATCCTGATCCCAGACGACCTTCCCGCCGTGATCGGGGACCCTCAGGAGTTGCAGCAGGTGCTCCTGAACGCCCTGGCGAACGCCGAGCAGGCGGTCGCGGCGACCGGGCGAGGGGGGAAGGTCGTGATCGAGGCGCGCCGCGTCGATGATCGCGTGGTGGTGATGGTGGAGGACACGGGGCCGGGCGTGCCGCCGGACATCATCGACCGGGTGTTCGAGCCGTTCTTCACCACGAAGGGCGAGGCCGGCACGGGGCTCGGGCTCGCCATCAGCTCCGGGTTGGTGAAAGCCATGAGCGGGCGCATGTACATCCACAACGTCGAGGGCGCGGGCGCCAGGCTGGTGGTCGAGCTGCCGTCGGCACCGGTATCTGCCCAGCCCGAGGTCGAACGCCCGGCCCGAGCGGTGGAGCGTCCCCTCTCGGTCCTGATCGTGGA
>QHVD01000387.1:0-2914 GCA_003222235.1 Gemmatimonadota bacterium
CCTTGGCCAGAACTTCGCGAAGGCGTTCACCGTGCAGTATCAGACGGCGGCGGGCGGCCTGGAATATGTCTGGAACACGTCCTGGGGCGTCACGACGCGCATGATCGGCGGCCTCGTGATGAGCCACGGGGACGACCACGGGCTCGTCTGCCCGCCACGGCTCGCCCCCGTGCAGGTCGTGATCGTCCCGATCTGGAAGTCGGAGGAAGAAAGGGGTCAGGTGTTAGGTGTTGGGGGCCAGGTCAAAAGCGACCTCGACGGGGCCGGCATCCGGGTGGAGGTGGACACGCGCGACACCATGAAGCCCGGGGCGAAGTACTTCGAGTGGGAGGCGAAGGGCGTGCCGTTGCGGCTCGAGCTCGGGCCGCGCGACCTCGCGGCGGGACAAGTGATGATGGCCCGCCGCACGGGCGGCAAGGCGCCGGCGAAGCTCGAGGCCCTCGCGACCGTCGTCAAAGCGACGCTGGACGAGATCCAGACGGCCCTGTTCCGGGCCGCGAAGGAGCGGCGCGAAGCGCACACGATCCGCGGCGTTACCAAGCCGCAATTCATCGAGTTCATGAAGAACGCGGGCGGGTTCGCGTACGGGGAGTTCTGCGGCTCCCCCGAATGCGAGGCCGAGATCAAGCAGCAGACCGCGGCCACGGTACGGCTGCTGCCCGATCCCGAGTTCCGCTCGCCCCCCAAGGAGGCGCCGAAGACATGCATGTGGTGCGGCCGGCCCAGCGTGGCGGAGGCCGTGTGGGCACAGGCATACTAGGCTTCGACCCCGCGTTGCTCCGCTCGATCGCCGATCGGGTGGGGACTCCGGTGTACGTCTACTCCGCCAACTTGATCCGGGCCCAGTACCACGCCCTGCACGATGCCCTGAGCGACGTCCCGCACCGCATCTGCTACTCGGTGAAGGCGAACGGCAACCTCGGCGTCCTCAAGGTACTCAAGGAGCTGGGCGCGGGCGCCGACATCGTCTCGGTGGGGGAGCTGCGCCGCGCGCTCGCGGCCGGGTTCGAGGCCGACGCCATCGTCTTTTCGGGTGTCGGCAAGACCGCGGCCGAGCTGGAAGACGCGATCCGCACGGGCGTCGGGTTCCTCAACATCGAGTCGGCCGCGGAGCTCGATGTCGTGATCGCCGTGGCCCGGAAGCGCCAGAAGCCGTCGCACGTCGGGATCCGCGTCAATCCCGACGTTGCGACCGAAACGCATCCCTACACCAGGACCGGCGAGAAGACCGCGAAGTTCGGGGTCCCCTACGACGAAGTGGTGGCGGTCGCCCAGCGAATCGCCGCGGAACCGCTCCTCAACCTGCGCGGGCTCGCGATGCACCTCGGGTCCCAGATCACGGACGTCGAGCCCTATCACCACGGGACGGTCAAGCTGCTCGAACTCGTCACCGCGTTGCGCGCGTCCGGCATCACCACGATCGAAGCCCTCGACGTGGGCGGCGGGCTGGGCGTGCGCTACCACAATGAGAAGGCGCCGAGCCCCAAGGCGTTCGCCGACGCGGTCGCGCCGGCCGTGAAGCAGGCCGGGCTTGGGCTCATGTGCGAGCCGGGCCGCTACCTCGTCGCCAACGCGGGCGTGCTGCTCACCCGGGTGCTGTATCGCAAGCATTCCGGCGGCAAGGAGTTCGTGGTCGTGGACGCCGGTATGACGGACTTCGTGCGCCCCAGCCATTACAATGCCCATCACGACATCGTACCGCTCCGGGACGGGAACCGGCCCGAAGAGACGGTCAACATCGTCGGCCCGATCTGCGAGTCGGGGGACTTCCTAGCCCTCGACCGGAAGCTCCCGGCGGTGGTGGCGGGAGAATACCTGGCGGTGCTCGGGGCGGGCGCCTACGGATTCGTGATGAGCTCGACGTACAACCAGCGGCCGCGGCCGCCGGAAGTGCTCGTCGAAGGCGACCGGTATTACGTGGCGCGGCAGCGGGAGACGCTCGAGGACCTGCTGCGCGGCGAGGTGCTCGAGCCGACCACCTGGTACCGGGCGTGAGCGGGATCCTGATCCTGGACTACGGATCGCAGTACACGCAGCTCATCGCCCGCCGGGTGCGCGAGGCGCACGTCTACTGCGAGATCCACCCGCCGGGCCGCGACCTCGCTTTCATCCGCCGATTCCAGCCGCAGGGGATCATCCTCTCGGGCGGCCCGAGCTCGGTGTTCGACGCCGGTGCGCCCACCGCGGACCCGAAGCTGTTCGAGCTCGGCGTGCCCGTCCTCGGCATCTGCTACGGGATGCAGCTGATCGCGCACCTGTCGGGCGGGAAGGTCGAGCCGTCGCCGGAGCGCGAGTACGGGCGCGCTGAGGTCACGATCCGGGAAGCCCAGGAGCAGGGCCTGTTCCGCGGATTCGAGCCCGAGAGCCGCATCGCGGTGTGGGCGAGCCACGGGGACAGGTTGGACGAGCCGCCGCCGCGCTTCCGGGTGATCGGGTCGAGCCCCAACGCACCGGTGGCGGCGATGCGGCACGAGTCGCGCCCGATTTTCGGGGTGCTGTTCCACCCCGAAGTCGCCCATACGCCGCGGGGTGGCGAGATCCTCCACAACTTTCTGTTCGACGTCTGCGGCTGCACGGGCGATTGGACGCCGGCGCACTTCATCGAGCACGCGGTGCAGAAGATCCGCGAGACCGTCGGTCCGTCGCAGCGGGCGATCTGCGGGCTCTCGGGCGGCGTGGACTCGGGCGTAGCGGCGGCGCTGGCGCACCGCGCCATCGGGGACCGGCTCACCTGCATCTTCGTGGACCACGGGCTGCTGCGCCTGAACGAGCGCGACCAGGTGGAGCAAGCCTTCCGGACGCACCTCGGCATCGACCTGCGCGTGGCCGACGCGGGCGGGCGATTCCTGCGCGAGCTCGAGGGCGTGGAGGATCCCGAGGAGAAGCGACGACGCATCGGGCACACGTTCATCGA
>QHVD01000387.1:3067-4079 GCA_003222235.1 Gemmatimonadota bacterium
GCTCCCCTGGAAGCTCATCGAGCCGCTGCGGGAGCTGTTCAAGGACGAGGTGCGTCAAGTCGGACGCGAGCTCGGGCTACCGGAGGAGCTCGTGGGCCGGCATCCGTTCCCCGGACCCGGCCTGGCGATCCGCGTGCTCGGCGCGGTCACCGGCGAGCGCCTCGACCTGCTCCGCAGGGTGGACGCGATCTACATCGACGAGATTCGCGCGGCGGGGCTGTACGACCAGATCTGGCAGGCCTTCGCCGTGCTGTTGCCGATCAAGTCGGTGGGCGTGATGGGCGACGGGCGCACGTACGATCACGTCGTCGCGCTGCGCGCCGTGACGAGCCGGGACGGCATGACGGCCGACTGGTTCCCGTTCCCGCCCGAGGTGCTGGCGCGGATTTCGAGCCGCGTGATCAACGAAGTGAAGGGGGTGAACCGGGTGACGTACGACGTGAGCTCGAAGCCGCCGGCGACGATTGAGTGGGAGTGAACGCCGTTAACCGACGGTGCGACGCTACGTTGTAAGAGCCGTTAGCCGTTTTATGACGCTACGTTGTACGAGAATCCCTCACCGCCGCACGCTGGGTTGAGTCATCCTCCGTAGCAACCCGAAGACGGAGTTTCGCGCAGTTATCGCGAGCGGCCTCCAAGGCCGAGAGTTCCCCGTCGGACAGATATTCGAGCAGGCGCGCTAATTCGAAGATCCCCTCCAGTTCGTGCAGCGAGCCTCGTGCCGTGTCGAGGTAACGACGGAACTCACGCGGCCCACGTTTGCTTGCCCCTTCCGCAATGTTGAGGGCAGCGCTGTAGGCGGCGCGTCTCCACTGGTCCGCGAGGGCGAACCGTTCCTCAGGCGGGAGCTTGCGGATGGCGTTCCGGGACAGGAGCACGAGGGTCTTGGCTTCGCGCCATGCCTTCAAATTTCTGAAGTCGCCCATGCGACCACAGTAAGAGGAGGGAGGTGATCCTCCCGCACCATTCGAGCGCACCCATAATCAAACCGTCGCACTTACAACGTAGCGTC
>QHVD01000388.1 GCA_003222235.1 Gemmatimonadota bacterium
CTCCGGAACGGAGAGGGGGTCAGGGGGTGAGGACCTACTCATACCGCAGAGCCACCATCGGATCGACCCGCGTCGCACGACGAGCGGGGAGGTAGCTCGCAACCGCCGCGACCGCGCCGAGTATCACGATCACAACCGAGAGCACCAGCGGATCGTGTGGCGTAACGCCGTACAGCAGCGAGGCAATTGCACGACCCGCCGCCAACGCGCCCGCCACACCGAGCGCCACGCCCCAGACTAGCACGCGAAGCGCCTGCCCCATGACGAGCTCGAGGATCTCGCGCCGGCCAGCCCCGAGCGCGATCCGGACACCCATCTCCTGCGTCCGCTGTGACACGACGTAGCTCAAGACTCCGTAGAGCCCGATCGCCGCGAGCAGCAGGCCCAGCGCTCCGAAGAGGCTTAGCAGTGCCGAGCCCAGGCGCCAGGGACGGAGTTGCCAAGCGAACAGGCGCGGCATGGGATCGACGATCGGATAAGGGAGCTCAGCTGACGTTGCCTGGACCTCCCGCCGCACCGCGGGGACCAGCGCCTCCCCCTGGCCCTCGGTACGAACCAGCAGTGCCGTGACAGGCCCTTTCATAACGGAGTCCGCTTGCGCCAGGGGGATGAAGTACTGAACCAGCATGTCGTCCGTCACCCGCCCCTGCCGGGTGTCCTCGACCACGCCGATGACTTCGGTGCACGGCGACATCCGGCCGCCGATCTTCAAACACTTGCCAACGGGGTCATCACCGGGCCAAAACAGCCGGGCCATCGTCTCGTTCACCACCGCGACGCGCTGCGCGCCCGGGATGTCGGTCGCGGTGAAGGCGCGACCGCGCCGCACCGACGTGCCCATCGTCCGGAAATACTCCGGCGTGACGGCCGCGACGTACGGGCCCCGGGTCTTGACACGCTGGAGGGAATCCAGCCCCGGCACGTCAAGTGACACGGCGTAGAAGTTTCGAAAGGGATCCCCAATCGCCAGGCTCGCTCCGCTTACGCCTGGCAGTGCCTTCACGCGGTCCCGCATCTGCTGGTACAGCGCGTTGATCTCAGCGCGTTTGTACCCGAGCACTCGCAAGTCAAACGAAGCCACGATCAAGCGATCCGAATCGAATCCGAGACGCAGGCCTTGCACGTGACGCAGACTGCTGACGAACAACCCATCATGGCGGTTCGCGTGGCTGACCGCGGGAACGTGCCTTCGCGCTCCCCGGACTTGAGCGCCGAGGAAAGGTCGCGAGCGCTCGCCTCGTAGGCGGGAGCCAAGCCGGCGAGCACCGCGGTAGCGCCGACCACCAGCGAAGTGAACAGGAGGATCCGGGTGTCGAGCACAGCGCCCGCTGCGGCGTCGGGCAATAGGGCCGCACGCAGCACTGGCCCGACCCAAATCGTGACGAGCAGAGCGGCACAGCCGACCAGCACCGCGAGCACCGCGCTCTCTGCGAGGAGCTGCCGGACCATCCGGCCTCGGCTCGCACCCAGGGCCAATCGCACCGCGATCTCACGCTTGCGATGCACCGCACGGGCGACCAAGAGATTGGCGACGTTGGCGCAGGCGATGAGCAGCACAACGGCGCACATCGCCGCGAGCCAAACCGAGAGCTTCACGTCGGAGCCGACCGTGGGCCCGAGCGCCTCGTGGACCGATCCGAGCGAGACCGTCGCGGTGGAATCGCCGCTCTGGACAAATCGGCTACGATAGATGGCGGTGCATTCGGCGGCCGCCGGTGCGGCATTGACTCCGGGCCGAAGTCGGGCGATGACCCCCGACAGCCAGAACGAACGGGATCCGAACGCGTCCGGCCCGTGGACCTCCGGTGCTGCGGCGCTGAACGGCAGCCACACGTCCGGTAAGTCGAGGTCGATTCCTGCAAAGCCCCGCGGCGCAACGCCGATCACCGTGTATCCGTTCCGTCCCAGCTGGAGTGTGGTGCCGAGCACTGCCCGATCCTCGCCGAACCGACGCTTCCAAAACTCGCGGCTCAGAACGGCGACATGGGCGGGATTCCCGAGGCTGTCCTCGTCCGGGCCGAAGAAGCGCCCCAGCTCCGGCCGCACTCCGAGAAGCGGAAAGAAGGATCCAGTGACCAGCTTTCCGGTGACCCGCTCCGCCTGCGGTCCGAGCCCGAGACTGAAACCGCGTCCCCCGTAGGCAGCGACGGTCGCGAAGCTCCGAACGCGGTCCCGGAAGTCCTGGTAGCGCGGATAGGTCCCGATCGACATGGTGTTGGTGCCGAACGGAGGCATCGTGGTCGTAACGTAGATTCGCACCACGCGATCCGGATCGATCACGTGCGCCGGCGGGCGAAAGAACAGCCGGTCCACCACGCCGAACATCGCGGTGTTCGCCCCGATGCCGAGACCCAGCGTGAGCACTGCGGCGAACGATAGTCCCGGACTCCGAGCGAGCGTGCGGAGCGAGTAGCGGAGGTCCTGGGCTAGAGCGTGCATGAGACAGGTGCCGGGTGTCAGGTGCCGGGTCTTAGGGATGTCGCGCCGGCGTGCGGCTCCCCCGACACCTGACCCCCGGCACCCGACACCTGCTCCTCCACCACCCTCCCGTCGAACAGCTGCACCGTCCGGTCCGCATGCTGCGCATAGCGCGGATCGTGCGTCACCATGCAAATGGTCGCGCCGTTGCGATGGAGATCCCGCAGCAGCTCCATCACGGCTCCGCCGTTGGTCGAGTCTAGGTTCCCGGTCGGCTCGTCGGCCAGGAGAATCGCGGGGTCACCTACCACGGCGCGGGCCACCGCCACGCGTTGCTGCTGGCCGCCGGAGAGCTGGGCAGGATAATGCTTCGCCCGGTGCGACATACCGACCTTCTCGAGCGCCCCCTGGACCCGCTGCTTGCGCTCGGCCCCCGGCATGCCGCGGTACGTGAGCGGCAGCTCGACGTTCTCGTAGACCGTCAGGTCGCCGATCAGGTTGAACGCCTGGAAGATGAACCCGATCCGCCGGTTCCTTATCCTGGCCCGCTCGGCGGCAGACAGGTTCGCGACCGGCCGGCTCTCGAGCAGGTACGTCCCCTCTGTGGGCGTGTCGAGCAGGCCGAGCAGGGAAAGCAGCGTCGTCTTGCCGCACCCCGACGGTCCCGCGATCGAGACGTAGTCGCCCTGCTTGATCTCGAGATGGACGTCCGAGAGCGCATGGGTCTCCACTTCGTCGGTGTAGAAGACCTTCTTCACTCCCTGGAGCTGAATGAGCGAGCCGTTGCTGGCCATCGCGTCTCCTATCGCTTAATCCTCACTCTCTCCACGTTATCCCACTGCGACATGTCCGACAGGATCACCGAATCGCGCACGTTCAGGCCGCGCAAGACCTCGATCGTGTTGACCGAGCTGCGCCCCACCTGCACCGGCACGCGCGTCGCGTAGCGTCCGTCGTCCGTGATCTTGAACATCCCGATGGCGCTGTTCGGCTGGCCATACGCGGGCCTCCCGGTGTAGAGCACGTGCTCCAGTCGCTCGATCTCGATCGTCCCGTCCACGTTCAAGTCGGGGCGCGCCCCGGGCGCCGTGCCCTCGAGCCCCACGTCCACCGCCACGGTGCCGTTGATCGCGTTGGGATCGAGCCGCATCACGTGACCGAGAATGATCCCGTTGCGTGTGTCGATCGCCGCCTTCTGGCCGATCGTCACGTCCTTCGCCTGCGTCTCGGGGATCTGGAGCACGGCCTTGAGCTTCCCGGGCTGGACCACCTTGGCGAGCATCGTCCCGCCGAGCACGTATTGGCCGAGCTGCAGCGTCAAGTCGGAGACCACGCCCGAGTCACCCGCCCGCACCTGCAGCGACCGCAGGACATTCTGCTGGAACTCCGCGACGGCGCGCAGTCGGTCC
>QHVD01000389.1 GCA_003222235.1 Gemmatimonadota bacterium
AGCAACACCTTCGGGCCCGGGCTGACGTACCAGATGACCCCCGGGACCTCCCTGAGTCTCGGCGCGACCTACGGCCTGCTGCGTTTCAAAGGTGCAGTGACCGACGGTGCAGGTACCGCGAGTGACTCGGACACTTACGGATTGCAGAGCAGCCTCGCTCATGAGCTCACGCCCCGCCTCACGGGCACCATCGGGTACGGCTTCACGTACTTGACTGAACAAGGGCAGGAAAACTCGACGACGCACACCCCCACGCTGGGTGTCACCTACCGTCTCACCCCAATGCTCACCGGCTCCGTCAGCGGTGGCCCCGCCATCACCGAGCTCGGTGGCGAGACCGTCGTGTCTCCTGCCGCCACCGCCAGCCTCGTCCAGGGGTTAGCCTTCGGCTCGGCGAGTGCGCGATACGTTCGGAGCGTGGGTGCCGCGGGCGGCTTCGGCGGGACGACTGACATCCAGACCATCTCAGGGACGCTCACGCTTCCGACCTGGCGGCGGGGCTTGCTCGTCGTGTTCGACACCACGTACAACACGGCGGAGTCCGTGGGCTCCCGACAGACAGACCGCGTCGACGTGAAGGCGCTCACACTGAATCTCCAAGTGACTTATCAGATTACGGCATTTACAAGCGTCTTTGGGGGGTACACGTTTTTCCAGCAGCGGACTACGGGGTCGTCGTCGCAACAAGTCGATGCGGATCAAAACCGCGTCAGGTTCGGTCTGCAGTTCGGGTACCCGATCAACTTCGACTGATCGACGAGCTACCCACATTTCCACCGTTGTCCACAATCGAGAAATTGCTCGGTCTGACGCACTCTGACCGCGAGCAGATCAAGAATCACTTGGGTTTTTCTGATCGAGACTCGTGCACTTGAGGATTCGCCCGATAAATCCGGGGGAAGATGAATCACTACCCTCGGCCGCCTGCTTTTGGCGCGGGGGAACAGCTTTCCGGCCCTGGAAGAAACGCATTGACGAGATCTTAGAGATCGCCTAGCCTCGACCCCTATCCCGCAGTTGGTTGCAGGGGGGCTTGTCGCCAGAGCCCGGGAGGCCAGCAAGATTGTCCGCTCTGGTCGCGACGACCGAATGGGTACCTACCATCCTGAAGACTGCTCGCATCCTGGACCTCGTGGCGATAGGACAGCGTGCGGGCCTCGGGGTTCCCTTGCTGATCCGGGGCGAGGTCGGCGTCGGCAAGGACATCCTGGCACGCCTCCTCCACGCCGCTTCGGCGCGGCAGCCTCACTCCTTCATCAAGGTGAACTGTGGGGTTGAACGTGTTGGGCGCTGCGAGGCGGACTTATTCGGCCACGAGAAGGAAGCGACGCCCCTGTCGATCCGACGGCGGCTCGGGAGCTTCGAGTTCGCGAACCACGGCACAATCTACCTGGATGAGATCGCGGCCTTGCCGTGCGCCCTTGTCCCCAAGCTTGTCCACCTGCTGCGAACGGGGGAGGTCTCGCGCACCGGCGGCCGCGAGATCATCCGCCTCGATGTGCGCGTCATCGCATCAACCAGGCACGGCAGGGAGAACGGAGGCTCGGACTACCTCTGGCGGGAGCTGCAGCGTCTCAATGTAGTCGAGATCTGGATCCCGCCGCTGAGGCAACGAACGGAAGAGATTCCTCTCTTTGCGTCATTTTTTCTGGAGCAATTCAACCAGCGGTATCGACGGGACGTCCAGCTCAGCCCCGAGGCGCTTGCCTCGTTCATGACCCACTCATGGCCGGGAAATATCCGCGAACTCGAGGAGGCAGTTCAGCGACTTGTCGTCGGTGGAGCGATTTCGCTCGCTCACTAGCTTAGGGGCCGATACCCCTCGCGCACCAGCGCCTCATACTCCGGCCCCTCACGGACCCGCCTCGCCCAGTCCAGCCGAGAATCGCGAAGCACCGACACGGGTATCCGAGTCACGACGTACAGGTCGAGAGGCACCCGACGAAGACAAGTAAGGTGGTAACCCACCGACGACTATCAGCATGATCAACCGTCGAGGTTACTGGCTCCGTGACCCTTGGCTGGCGACGCCAATCCCTTAGCCTCAACGCGGCGCCCCCCCCGGCCGGGCACCTCCGCCTGGCTCGAGCAGACGAGCGTCGCGGGGTAGATCCTACGCCCGCAGCAGGGCGCTAACGGCCGCCTCGAGAGCCGGCAACTTGTTCTCGAAGATGTCCCACAGGATGTCCACGTCGATCCCGAAGTACTGGTGGATCAGGATGTCGCGGAGGCCGGCGATCTTCTGCCAGTCGAGCCCGGGCTGTCGGGCGCGGAGATCGGCCGGCAGTTGCTTGACCGCTTCGCCAATCACCTCGAGGTTGCGGATGACAGCGTCGAGCGTCTTTTCGTCTGCTGCGAACCCTTGCTTCGATAGCCCGTCGGTGTACCGCCGGATCTTGCTGATGGCCCCCAGGATGTCTTCGAGGTAGACCCTAAAGTCCCGGGGC
>QHVD01000390.1:0-2582 GCA_003222235.1 Gemmatimonadota bacterium
AGATGAAGGCGGCGCCGGTCGGACCGCTTTGCGCCGTCGCGGTTTGTGCCGCGAAGGCGAGACCGACAGCCAGGCCGCACCGGATCGGCGTCGCGTGGGCCCGCCCCCCCGTCAGGGGCCCACTCCTGCCGCCGGCGTGATCAGGAGCACGGTCTGGGCGAGTTTCTCCGCATTGCGGCGAGCGATGGCCTCGTTGGCGGCCAATCGCGCAGCCCGTCGCTCCGCGTTCGCTGCGATGTTTTCGGGAATGTCGCTCTGGTGCCGGCGCACGAGAAACGCGATGCCCCCGGTCACGGCTGCGCCACCGGCGACGATACCGGCCCCCGCTCTCAGGCTGCCGCCCAGATGGCCGTTGGCCAGCGCGCCCGAGATGATCAACGCACTGGCGCCGACCGCCAGTCCCTTGAGCAGATCCCCCCGGGCCGCCGACTTGGGCAGCTGCTCGGGGAGAATCTCGCGATCCGTGAGGTCCGCGACAGTGTCCTCGGGGGGTGGGGCGTCGTGCCGGAGGTCGAAGTAGACCCGGGCGGAGTCCGCGCGTTCGAGCAGCCGGCTGCGCGCCGCCACGAGCAGCTCGTAGCGTCCCGGCGGTGCCAGCCGGCCGTCGCCGAGCAGGCCGTTCCAGGGGATCTCCCGGAGCCCGTCGCTCTCGCCATCGAACAGCGTGACGCCGGAGGATGCCACGG
This sequence comes from Gemmatimonadota bacterium, assembly GCA_003222235.1. Classification (GTDB taxonomy): domain Bacteria; phylum Gemmatimonadota; class Gemmatimonadetes; order Gemmatimonadales; family GWC2-71-9; genus AG12. Next base: position 687 of record QHVD01000390.1, read on the forward strand.
CGTTGTGGAGCTCCGCGTGCAGCGATGCCGCATGCGTTGTGACGACGGTAAGGGTCAGACGCTCGGTCCGCGGGTCGATCCGGCTGGGGGCGACGGGGCGCGCGGCGACGGCGAACGTCAGACGCCGGGCGCGATGGAACAGCTCGAGCTGAGCCGGGGTGAACAGGCGCGGGTCCAGGTCCGTGAACGGCTCGCGCTCGACGGCCGCGCGGAAGTACAGCACTGCGGAATCGCGCTTCCCGACGAGGGTCAGGCAGGCGCCGAGGTACGTGTACGCGCCGACGCGCTGCTCCGCCGTCACTTCGAACGGCCACCCCGGGGAAACGACCTGCCGCAACAGCGGCAGCGCACGCTCGATGTCGAGTCGCTCGTAGGAGTCGTGCGCCTCTCGCAGGACCTCGGCCGTGCTGTTCTGAGCCCTGGCCTGCGCGGCGAGGCCCGCGAGCACCGCGAGACCGAGGGCGAGCCGCTTCACGTTCCCCCGCCGCGCGTGCGCAGGGCGACCCGGCCCAGGGAGACGGTCCCGCCGGCCGGGATCACGATGGTCGTGTCGAACGTCTCATAGCCGGGCGCCCGTACCCGCAGCCGCCGCGCACCGGCGGTGATGGCGACATCGAAGACCGCGCCGACGCCGACCCGCCGGCTATCGACGGAGATCTCCGCGTCCGGCGGGCTCGTGAGCATTCTCAGTCTGCCGCTGCCGCCGGGAGCGGCCCGGCTCGAGGGGGCCTGTTGAGGCGACGGCCCCAACGCCGCGGGCGGCGCGGGCGGCGGTGACGGGTGCACCGTCTCCGGGTCCATCGCACCGCGCCGGTGCGAGGCGCGACCCACCCAGAGCACGGCGGCGCCCGCGAGCAGGCCCGCGGCGGCGAGCCCCCCCCCGCGCACAATCAGGCGATAGCCCCGCGACCGTGGCGCGCGCTGCAGGTTCATCGCGAGGGTTGGTGTCTCGGGAAGTGCCGGCAGCGAGCGCGTAGAGACTCTGGCGACGGCGTCGCCCTGGGTGAGCTGCTGCAGGATCCTTTCGCTCTCCCGGCGGTCGGCGTCGGAGAACGGGATTGCCTCGATCGCCGCCAGCATCTCGCCCGTCGTCGGGAAGCGGTCGGCAGCCTCCTTACTCAGAACGCGGCGCAGGATCCGGGTCAGGGCTTCGGGCGCATCGTCCCGCACCAGCCCAATGTCGGGGACGGGCGTGAAGAAATGGTGTTGCATGATGCCGGCGAGCGAGTCCGCGTGGAACGGCACCGATCCCGTCAGCATCTGAAAGGCGACGATGCCGAGGGAGTATTGGTCGCTTTGGGGGCCGGCCCGCCGGCCGGCGCACTGCTCGGGGCTCATGAACGGGGGCGTCCCGATCACCGCGCCGTCCACGGTCAGGGTGATGTCTGCCGCCCGGAGGGCGACGCCAAAATCGGAGACCAGCACCCGCCCGTCGCGGTCCACGAGCAGGTTGCCGCCCTTGATGTCTCGATGCACGATTCCGCACTCGTGCGCGTAGGCCAGGGCGCGCGTGGCGCCCCGGAGCACGTACAGCACCGTGTGCACGGGCAGCGCACCCTGCGCCTCGAGGATGGCGTCGAGGGCCAGGCCCTCGACGAACTTCATCACGATGTACAGGATGGTGCCGCTCTGCCCCACGCGGAACACGGGGATGATGTTCGGGTGGTCGAGCTCCGCCACCATTCGTGCTTCGCGCTTGAACCGCTCCACCGCCCGGGGGGTGAGCCCGAGGTCGGGAGGCAGCACCTTCAGGGCGACGACGCGGCCCAGGCCCACCTCGGTGGCCCTGTACACGATCGCCATCCCGCCGCGCGCCAGCTCCTGCTCGACCTCGTACTCCCCTGCGAGCACGAGGCGGAGTCGCTGCAGCAGGTCGTCGCCCGCTTCGGACGGCAG
>QHVD01000390.1:2687-3010 GCA_003222235.1 Gemmatimonadota bacterium
CACCTTCAACAACTGGGCGAGCGTTGGTGCCGTATCGGTGAGAATTGAGCCTTCCAGGCGGATCGTCAGCATCGTTTGGCCGGTCATCTTCCCGACGAGGGAATCAAGTCCCGACGTTATACCGACGACCGAAGGATTGGTTGACGTGATACTGAGGTAGGGTTGCAACAGCTGGGCACCTCCCACTTCGACGATAACAGTGAAGGGCTCCGTTGAGTCGACGGGTATGCAAGTGGGGCCTTGGTAGATTATGGTCACCGCCTCGAGGCCGGACGACCGGAACACGTCCGTGAGCCCACAGGCCAGCGCGGCTATCCCGCCGA
>QHVD01000391.1 GCA_003222235.1 Gemmatimonadota bacterium
CGGACCGGGAGCACACCCCGCTGGTCTGCCCGTCCTGTAGCACCCGCTCGATCATGCGGGTGCCGCGGCGGCGGGGCGGGCGGGATGTGCAGCTCGGCGCCGAGCGCATCACGCTCACCTGCCAAACTTGCGGCCGACACGCCTCTTACATCCAGCGCGGGCCGGAGCCGCCGCGGGATACGACGATGGACCCGCGTGCCGCTTCCTTTTGACGCGCCCGGCGTGCGGGAGGAGGGGACGTAGGCGGGAGGAGGGGAACGTAGGTGGCCGGTGACGCCATCCAGATGATGGGGACCGTGACGGAGGTGCTCCCCAACACGACGTTCCGGGTGAAGCTCGAGAACGGGCACGAAGTGCTGGCCTACGTAAGCGGCAAGATGCGCAAGAACTACATCCGGATCCTCCAGGGCGACCGCGTCGCCGTCGATCTGTCGCCCTACGACTTGACGCGGGGCAGGATCACCTATCGCGTCTCCTTTTCACGCCTTCTATCGCCGTCTTTTCACGTCTCTTTTCCACGCCTTCTTTCCACGCCTCTTTTCCACGTCTTCTTGTCTTTAGAAGAACAGCATGAACCCGCCAGACACGTCCACCTGGGCCGGGGCGAGGGCGCCGACACCGTTTTGCTCACGCGTGCCTTCGAACACGAGCTTCAGCGACTTGGTCCACTGGTGATAGATGCCGGCCGTGTACGACCGCCACAGCGACTGGATGGCGTCGTTACCGCCAGTGGCAACAGTCTCGCCGGTGCTTGCGTTCTTCAACTCGCTAAACCCGTAGCTCCCGGCAATCGTGGTCTTTTTGTTGAAGGTGTAGCCGATCTGAGCGATGCCGCCGAACGACTTGCGCGGGTCGCCATTCGGCGCGAATTCGTTCCCGGAGAACAACAGCGTCGTGCCCAGTCGGCCGCCGTAATAACCGTTGACCACAATGGCAAGATCCGAGACGTCCGCGCGGATGCCCGCCGTCCCACCCACCGAGCTCTTGGATGTGCCGCCTGTCGCGGCGTTCCACGTTTGCTGCCACAGCCCGCCGGCCCAGAACAGGTACTTATTCGGGCCTGACTTCTGGTTGTAGGTGAACTCGGCCTCCAAGCGGGGGATCTTGGTGAAGGTATACGTACATATCGTGATGCAGGTGCCGTTGGCGTTCCGGGTCCCGAGCGTGATGCTGGGCTGGAACGCGCCGATGGACAACTGCGCCGGCAGTCCACTCCGCGTGCTGTAGGTCAGCTGTGCGTCGAAGTTTGGATAGATGTAGCCGTATCCGATGCGGCCCAGCGTGGTCCCAGCATTCTGGCCCCCAGCGATCCCGACCGCGCCGACACCGAACAGGGTCTGATCGTTGAGGATGTTCTGGCGGCTGAATAGGCCGAGCTCCCGGCCCGCGAGGATTTGCCCCCACTCACCGCCGAGCGTCAGATAGACCTGGCGCATGTCGATCTGTGCGCCGGCCTGGGTGCCGTTCCCGAAGTTGTCGTGGACGGCACCGTTGTTGATCTGCGGTGCGAACCCGAAGTGGATGCCGAGATTCATCCCGGCCTCTTTGCCCTTCGCCTCGAAGGTGGCGAACGCGGGAAGCAGCCCGGTACGGACGCTGCTGTTCGTGAGCTTGTTCAGGGCCGTGTTCCCTCTCGTGAAGACCCAGAACGCGTTCACGTTCCCCGCGAAGGAGAACGACCACCCGTTCGACATCTGCATCGTGAGCTGGGCGTTGGCCGCTGCCGGCCAGAGCAGCGCCACAGCCACGGACAACACCGCTAGACGCTTCATACGAAAGTTCCTCCTTGGGAGTTTACCTGCTCAAGACCTACCGCTCGTGCCCTGCGAGGCGCCGGCTCTGTCGCGCGGCGCCAGGTACAGCCGAGTGGGAACATGGTTCTCCCACCAGTAAGACTCGTTGAGCTGCGTCTGATAGGTTCTGTGACCAGATAGGGAAGCGGAGTCCACCTCCTGGATAGAGTCCGTCGATCGTGCCGCTCAGCCCCTCCGAGCAGTCCGCATCGACCCGCTCGGAGTCCGTCAGCACGCTGCTTTGCCAGGGCTGTGACCCGATCAGCCACCGCATAGAATTACTTCCCGGCGGGCGTGGCCGCTAGAGTCGGCGTCCGCACCGATCCCGAAACGTCGAGACGAATCCACATGCCTGACGCCCCAATGGCCCGGAACCCCGCAAAATATTAGGTAGGCCCCCCCCTTATTCGCAATGAGAAGC
>QHVD01000154.1:0-235 GCA_003222235.1 Gemmatimonadota bacterium
TCACCTGGCGGAGGGATGGTGGAGGAGATCATGGGCGCAAAAGGCAACGGGACCCCCACGACGCGACGCGGGCGCCGGATGTGCAAGCATCAGCCGCGCTACGAAACCGACTGGCTCGGTCGGACCTACGTGGGCTGTCCTGTGTGCGGCCGCTGGAAACCGGTCAAGCGGCAAGCGCCTCCGCCGGAGACGAAACGGCTGGCGGCGTGAATGATAAAGCGGGGCCAGGAGATGC
>QHVD01000154.1:309-5170 GCA_003222235.1 Gemmatimonadota bacterium
CTGTGCGTCTAGCTTTTGCCTGTCCTATTCTCCGTAGGGAATCCAGATGTTCTTAACCTGAGCTGCCTCCCTCAGGAATTCCCGCCCTTCCCCCTGACTGGCGTCCATCCAGTCCCGCGCATGCCACTCGACCCACGTGCGTTTCATGTTCCCGGCCGACGCCCGCTCGATATCCGTGCCCGCGGCGCGGCTCCCGAAATACCACACCGCGTCCACGTCGTCGTGCTCGGCGAGCACCTGAGCGAGCGTGTCCTTCCCGCCCGTGACGATGTTCACCACCCCCGCGGGCACGTCCGAGGCGGCTAGGACTGTGTAGAGCTCGGTCGCAGCGAGGGGATGCGCCTCGGACGGGATGACGACCACGGTGTTCCCCACGCACATGGCCGGAGCCACGAGCGACACGAAGCCCAGCAGGGGGTATTCCTCGGGGCAGGCGACCCCGATGACCCCAACGGCCTCATGCATCGCCAGCGTCACCCCCCGGATCGGCACCTGGTGCACCGCCCCGTCGTACTTGTCCGCCCACGCGGCGTACGTGAACAGCCTGGTGAGGGCGGCATCCACTTCGCGCCGCGCGGCCTCACGCCCCCCGCCCGTCATCGCGTCGATTGAGCCCGCGAACTCCTCGGCCCGAGGGGCGAGGTTTTCGGCGATGTAGTAGAGGATCTGCGCGCGGGTGTGGCCGCTCGTCCGCGCCCAGCTCGCCGCCCCGTGCGCCGCCTCCACCGCGTTGCGGATATCCTTCCTGTTCCCCTCGGCTACTTCGCCGACCAGCGAGCCGCCGGGGCCGCTGATCCGGCGTGCATTGCCCTGGTCGGGGCGGACCTGCTGGCCGCCGATGTAGAGCTTATAGGTCCGGTCGATCGGCGGAACTGAAGGCGGAACGCGGAACGCGGAACGCGAAACGGTCGCTTTGCCTGGCTTCTTGTTCCGCGTTCTCACTTCCGCGTTCCGCGTTTCCCACTTCGGCTTCAAGTACTCCCACATCCCCTCGCGTCCACCCTCCCGCCCGAAGCCTGACTCCCGATAGCCCCCGAACCCCGACGCCGCGTCGAACAGGTTGGTGCAGTTGATCCACACGACGCCGGCTTTGATCTTCGGAGCAACGTCAAGCGCCAGGTTGATGTTCTCCGTCCACACGCTCGCTGCGAGCCCGTACGGGGTGTTGTTCGCGAGCTCGACCGCTTCGGCGGGCGTGCGGAACGTCATCGAGACGAGCACGGGGCCGAAGATCTCGACCTGCGCGATCGTCGCGGCCGGGGACACGTTCGTGAACAGCGTCGGTGGGTAGAAGGAGCCTTCGGTGGGGCATGCCCACGACGGCTGCCACATCGTGGCGCCTTCCTCCACGCCCTTGCCAACGAGCGTGCGGATGCGGTCGAGCTGCACCGGCGCGACGATCGCGCCCATGTCGATCGCCTTGTCGAGCGGCGGGCCGACGCGCAGCTTTTCCATGCGCGCGCGCAGCTTTCCGAGCAGCCGCTCGGCGACGCCCTCGTGCACGAGCAGCCGCGACCCCGCGCAGCACACCTGCCCCTGGTTGAACCAGATCGCGTCGACCACGCCCTCGACCACGCTGTCCAGGTCGGCGTCCTCGAACACGACGAACGGGCTCTTCCCGCCGAGCTCGAGCGAGAGTCTCTTCCCGGAGCCCGCCGTCCGGCGCCGGATGGTCCGCCCGACCTCGGTCGAGCCGGTGAACGCGATCTTGTCGATGTCGGGATGCTCGACGATCAGCTCGCCGGTGCGGCCGTCACCCGTCACCACGTTCAGCACGCCGGGCGGGACGCCCGCCTCCTGCGCGATCTCGGCGAATAGCAGGGCCGTGAGCGGCGTGAGCTCCGCGGGCTTGAGGAGCACGGTGTTACCCGCCGCCAGCGCCGGCGCCACCTTCCACGCCACCATCAGGAGCGGGAAGTTCCAGGGGATGATCTGCCCCACGACGCCCACGGGGCGCTGCCCCGGGAACTCGGCTTCGACGAGCTGAGCCCAACCGGCGTGGTGATAGAAGTGCCGGGCCACGAGGGGAATGTCGAGGTCGCGCGTCTCGCGGATCGACTTCCCGTTGTCCAGGCTCTCGAGCACCGCGAGCAGCCGCGAATGCCTCTGGAGTGCGCGGCCGAGCGCGTAGAGGTGGCGCGCTCGGGCGTGCCCGGCGAGGCCCGACCAGCCGGGGAGCGCCCGGCGTGCGGCCGCCACGGCGGCGTCCACGTCACCGGCGCCGGCCTGCGTCACCCGCGCGAGCCGCTCCGTGGTGGCGGGATTGAGGACGTCGAACGACTCGCCGCTCTCCCCCTTCACCCAGCGCCCGCCGATGAACAGCCCGAACTCACGCGCGTGCTTCTCCAGCCACTCGCGCGCCTGCTTGTCACTCTCGGGCGCCGGCCCATACGCCATCGTCTCGAAGATCTCGGAGACCGTGGTCATTGCACGTTTCCCGTTTCCCCTTTCCCGTTTCCCCTTTTCGGTTTCAGACCATCGGCTGCCGGTGTGCTGCGGAGTAACGCCCGGTCACAAAGTGCTCCAGCTGGCGCTCGATATCGGTGAGAAGGCTCGAGGCACCGATGCGGAACAGGTCGGAGCGGAGCCACCGATCCCCCAGCTCTTCCTTCATGAGGATGAGCCATTCGAGCGCCTGCTTCGCTGTGCGGATCCCGCCGGCGGGCTTGAACCCGACGGCGTGCCCGGTGCGCTCGTGGTAGTCGCGGATCTGCCGGGTCATCACCACGCCCACGGGGAGCGTGGCGTTCACCGTCTCCTTCCCGGTGGACGTCTTGACGAAATCGGCGCCGGCCATCATGGCGACCTGGCTCGCCCGAGCCACGTTCGCGAGCGTCGCGAGGTCGCCGGTGCCGAGGATGACCTTCATCAGGGTGCCGCCGCAGGCCTCGCGGAAGGCGCACACCTCGTCGTACAGCGCCTCCCAGTCCCCGGCGAGTGCGTGGGCGCGCGTGATCACCACGTCGATCTCGCTCGCGCCCGCCGCCACCGAGGCCTTGATCTCCTCGATCCGCTGGGGCAGGGGACTGAGCCCTGCCGGGAAGCCCGTCGAGACCGCCGCGACGGGGATCCCGGAGTCCTGGAGCGCCTGCACCGCGGTCGCAACGAAGGCGTGGTACAGGCACACGGCCCCGACCTTGATGCCGAGCTCGCGCGCGCCGAGGGCGTCGAGGATGTCCCGGCGGACCGGGCTCTTCGCCTTGGCGCAGAGTCGGAGCACGTTGGTCGTGGTGTCGTCGCCCTGCAGGGTTGTGAGGTCGAGGCAGGTGATGGCACGGAGCAGCCAGGCGGCCTGCCATTCCTTCTTGACCGTGCGGCGCGTGGGGATCGTCGCGGCGCGGCGCTCCACGGCGCTCTTGTTCACGCGCAGGGCGCGGACCAAATCCATATCGAGGATGGTGCCCGGGTTGCGCCGCGGTCCCGGGTACATCCGGAGGGCCCGCTCGGGCGGGGCGGTCGGGACGGTCGCCTGCGGATCCGGACCGATCTCGTAATTCCGCTTCGCTTCCATCCGACAGAATCTAACCGCTCTCCTTCCCCCTTTCCCGTTTCCCGAATTTGCCTCGGTTTCGCACCGCGACTTTGTATCACATCTGCGACAAGTCGCGAGGGATTTGGAGGCGATCCGCGGGAAAAAGCTCGGACCGTCCAGGGCATGGAAGTTGCCCCCCCAGCGGTCGTTCCTCTCAACCCTTGGGACCAATGGCTGTCGTCCGCTCTCGCGTCCTCGCACCCAGCACCTGGCTGTTTCCAGGGAACGCCCTCCTGGCGCTTTCTCTGTTCCTGGCCGCCGCCCCCTGCCGCGCTGGCGCCACCGTTCCCAGCGTGGCCACGCGGCGGGCGGTTACCGCGCAACCAACGACGACGATGGCGCGCCACCGGATCGCCCCGGCGGTCCAGGCGACCGCCCTGGATGCTTCGAGGACAGTCCTCTCGGACTTTCCCACTCCCTGGTCAATCACGCTGTTCTACGCTTTCACCTACATCGCAGCATATCTTTTCGCCTCCAGCCTTCTGTATGGGTTGCTACGACTGACGCAGGTCTTCGACACCGGGGGCTAGGATCACGCCCCAACTCGAAGTGGCCGCAGGTAACGAGCTGACGGCCGCCACGAGCACTTCGTTCGATAGCAAATAGCGTAGGTGGCGCGACGTTTCGGAGTGGAATTCCGGCGGTCGTTACATTGGGGCATGCAATCGCTCACGGAGACCGAGCGTTGGCTGATCCGGATCGGGTGTCTCGTCCCGTTCATCAGCTCGATCGCGCTCATGGCGTGGTATTGGCCCGGCTCGCTTCCCCAGGACAGCTCGAGCGGCGTGTGGACGGCCCTCGCGCAGGACTTCGCCCGCGGCGTCTTCTACAGGCCGACCGCCGACGCGTTCGGGTTCGGCGGGACGCGCTACATGCCCTTGTTCTTTGTGCTGCACGGCTCCCTCATCCGCGTGTCGCTCGATCCTGTCGCGGCGGGCTTGATCCTGACGGTCGCCTCGCTGGCGCTCTTCGACATCGCCCTGTGCTTCGCGCTGCACGAGCTCGGCGTCGAGTGGTCCCTGGCGTTCCCGCTCTCCGTGCTCGCCCACGCAGCCGTGTCGATCCAGGTGCTCAGCTTGCAGGTGAAAGGCGACTTCCTGGCAGCCGCGCTCAATATGTGGGGGATCTGCTTCGGCCTGCGCTATGCGCGGCGGGCGTCCGGGCTTTCGTTTTGGGCGTCCGTCGCCGCGTTCCTTGGCGCGTTCCTAACCAAATTCACCACCCTCGGCGGAGCGGTGGCAGTGTGCGGTTGGCTCGTCGGGACCGGACAACGCCGCCGGGCCGTCGCGCTCGCCGGCACGCTCGCCCTGCTCCTGGCGGGCGCATTCG
>QHVD01000154.1:5371-8612 GCA_003222235.1 Gemmatimonadota bacterium
ACCGTCGTGATCTTCACCTCCCCGGGGACGGACACCAACCACTTCATCGATCTGATCGGCGCCGCGGTGTTGCTCCTGGGCTGGCGCCTGACCACCGCACCAGGCCGGGTGCGGCTTGCGGCAGGACTGCCCGTCGTCCTCGCCGGCCTCACCGCGGCGACGTGGATCCCCGGGATGATCTCGGTCAAGACCGTCATCGAGAAGGGGGGCAAGCCCGAACGGCGCAAGGTTGCCGCGATCGTGGCGCGTCTCGGCCCGAGCGGTCACGACCTGTTGAGTGAGAACCCGATTCTACCCGTGCTCGCGGGCGAGCGGCCACGCGTGCTCGATCCATTCAATCTGCGGCTGCTCGCGCTCGAGCGCCCGGACGTCGCCGCCGAGTTCCGGAGGCGGATGAGCGACGGCAGCTTCGGTGCCGTCGTCCTGGTGGATTGGACGGGGTCCGACCCCGCGCACGTGTCGGCTGCGCTGCGCACGTGCACCGGGAGCGAAGGCGACCGGTGCTACGGCGAAGTGGTGTTCCCACCGGGGTTCCTGCAGGCGCTCGAGCGGAATTACGTGCTGAGCTTCGTGGAGCACCCGTTCGTCGTGTACCAGCCCCGGTTCCGGAGCCGGCAATTGGGTGTGGCTCCCGGTGCGGCCGGAGTGCCGTCCGCGCCGTAGGGAGGCTCTGGTAGACCATGACGTTACAGACCGCCCTCCGGCAAGCGATTCGCCGCGCCGCGTCGATCCGGGCGCTCGCCGCCGAGGCCGGGGTGTCCCATGTCATGTTGTGGGGAATTCTTCACGGCTACGAGAAGGCCAGCCCCAACGTCGCGCGCAAGCTCGCGCGCGCCCTCGAGCGCCGGGCCAGCCGGTCGGCCCGGGATGCGCGCCGGTATGAGGCGGAGGCTGCGCGGATTCGTGCGGCGCTACGCGGCTTCAAGCATCCACGCCCACCGGAATAGCATGCCGGATGCGGGGCAGCCAGGCGCGGAGCCCGGGCGCGGTCATGACGGTGCTGATGAGGGCCATGAGGACGAACATCGTGAACGCCTTCTCCGGGATGAAGCCGAGATCCAAACCCACATTCAGCACGCCCACATGCAGAACCAGGTCGCCCTACAGGGTGGCGTGACGCTCTCGTTCTGACCCATCACCTACGCCGGCCGGCGCTCCGGGCGCCGGCCGGCGTCCTTTCATGGAGTTACCCAGATAATCGCTCGCGAGCGCTTGCGGGCACCGAGGGCGCGCTCGCCTCGAAGACGCTCAGCGTCTTCTCGAGCAGCGCGTCGACGATTGTGAGGAGCTGCGCGGGTTCGTGCGGCGCCGCGCGGCTAACTTGATGTGATTTAAGTAGTTCGGGTGATAGACAACTCTCCCAGAAGGTATACCCGCCACTAACTCATGGCGTATGGTGCGCCGGGGCGCAAAACCCCACCGTTCCTCCTAGCAACAGCAGTAGGGAAAACACGAGAGAGAGACAGGCTCGGTCCTGCCGCAGATCTGTGGCTGCACTGCGGCAATCCCCTGCCAACGGACTTCCTCTTCGGAATCGACTTTGCGGCTGTTGCAGGGTGCAACTGCTGTCGGAGCAAGCTGGTGGCAAAGCGGTGCAGTCGCGGCGAAGGGTTGTGAGGTTCGGCCTCAATCTTGAGTGATGGGGCTCACAGCAGAAGGAGCTCGCACATGGCGGTGCAGGGAATGATGCGATGGTGCTCTTGCTTAGCCATCTCGCTGCTCTTGGCGGGTACGGCGGCTGCACAGGACGGCGTCGAGAGAACCGCGCTGCGCGCGCATGCTCTCTCTCACGAGCCCGACCCTCCAAATGAAGTTCCCCCCCCCTTCACCTTAGATGGCAGGCTGGACGAGCCGGCGTGGCGCGCTGCCGACTCCATCGTGAACCTCGTCACCATCGAGCCGGAAGAGGGCGGGGTTCCCGCCGGCCAGACGATCGTCAAGGTCCTCGTCAGTCCGACCGAGATCATCATTGGGGTCGTCTGTCGAGACACCAACCCGGCGGGCATCGTCGCCTTCTCCAAGACGCGCGACTTCGATCTCGAGCTCGGAGATCATGTGTTGATCGTGCTCGATCCGTTCCAGGATGGGCGGTCGGGCTACGTATTCGCGGTCAATCCGAACGGGGCGCGGTTCGACGGGCTGGTGTCCTCGCAGGGCGAAGACGTCAACACCGACTGGGATGGAATCTGGGAGGCGGCGACGTCGCGCGACGCTAGTGGATGGAGCGCCGAAATCCGCATTCCGATCAAGAGCCTGAGCTTCAAGCAGGGCCTCACCAGCTGGGGATTCAACGTGCAGCGCCGTGTGCAGCGGCTGCTCGAAACCAGTCGCTGGGCGGGCGCTAATCGCGACTACAAGATCTATCAAACCAGCCACACCGGATTGCTCACCGACCTGCCCGCATTCGATCTCGGGTTGGGGCTGACGATTCGGCCCGGGATCATCGGCAACGCCAATAGGTCCGCGCCCGCCGCGGATCGGGTCTACAAGTCGGACGGCAGCCTGGATGCGACGAAGCGGTTGGGCCCCAATCTGCTGGGCTCGCTGACGGTCAACACGGATTTCGGCGAAACCGAGGTGGATGCGCGGCAGACGAATTTGACGCGCTTCGATCTCCTCTTCCCCGAAAAGCGAACCTTCTTTCTCGAGGGCGCGGACATCTTCGAGTTCGGCCTGGGCATGGGGAATGACCTCGTTCCGTTCTTCAGTCGCCGGATCGGCCTCCAGGGGCAGGAACAGGACCTCCTGCAAATCCCCATCACGGTCGGCGGCAAACTGAACGGCCGGGTGGGCAATACCAACCTCGGCGCCCTGGCCGTGCGCACGCGTGGCGTCGATACGCTGCAAACGGACGCAACGATGGGGGTGGTGCGCGTCAAACAGAACATCCTTTCGGAGTCGTCGGTCGGCATGATTGCGACCGCCGGCGATCCGCTCGCGCGACCCGGCAGCTGGATGGGCGGGGTGGATTTCACTTACCAGACGTCTCATTTCCGGGAAGACAAGAACTTTCTCGTGGGTGTATGGGGGCTGCGGAACCATCGCGACGATCTGGGCGGCGATAACGCGTTCGGCGGCATGATCGACTACCCCAATGACCTGTGGGATGTGGCGCTGCAGTACAAGCACATCGGTGAGGGCTTCAGCCCATCCCTGGCGTTTGTGCCGCGCACCGGCGTCCAGATTCTGCAGATGGAAAGCGCATTCAAGCCGCGGCCGGGGTGGCCGCTGGTACGCCAGA
>QHVD01000154.1:8666-18616 GCA_003222235.1 Gemmatimonadota bacterium
CATCAAGCCGCTCGATTGGCAGTTCGAAAGCGGCGATCGGGTCGAGCTCAACATCGAGCCGCAAGGCGACCGGCCGACGGAGGACTTTGATCTGTTCGGGTCCGACGCCAAGACCGTGACCATTCCGGCGGGCACGTACCGGTGGACGCGGTACAGCCTGCAGGGGGCGTTGGCCGTGAAGCGCAAGGTCAACGGCGAAGCCACCTTGTCGCGCGGCACTTTCTACGGTGGCCACCTGAACGGTCTCGCGCTGACACTGAGGGTGAAACCGTCGGCGTTGATCACCACGGAAGCGGGCTGGGAGCGCAACAGTGCCCAATTGCCGCAGGGCGATTTCATTCAGTACCTGTACAGCGGCCGCTTCCAGGTGAACGTGTCCGCCGACTTGCAGGTCTCGAGCTTCCTCCAATACGACAATGAAAGCCGCAACTTCGGCACCAACACGAGGGTGCGCTGGACGTTCAACCCCCTCGGCGACCTGTTCGTCGTCCTCAATCACAACCTGCGGCGCAATCTCAACGATCGCCTCGTGTTCGATTCCAACCAGCTGCTGGTGAAGGTGCAATATGCCTATCGCTTCTAGGCGCATCTCGTGGCTCACGGCCCTATCGTGCGCCGGGCTGTTCACCGGCTGCGAGGGGAAGCGTGAGGTCAGGGCCGCTGACGGGCAGGCCCAGCAGCCGCTCGAAGACGTTGGCGCCGCCAGCTTCGATCACTCGACCCAGATCGACAATCCATGGATGCCTCTGAAGCCGGGAACGCGGTTCGTCTATGAGGGAACCAGCGCCGAAGACGACGGCACGCTCGTGCCGCATCGCATCGTCGTCCACGTCACCGACCTGACGAAGGTGATCGGCGGCATTCGGACACTGGTCACTTGGGACCTGGATTACAAGAAGGGCGAGTTGGTGGAGGCGGAGCTCGCCTTCTTTGCGCAGGACCGGACCGGCACCGTTTGGTACCTGGGTGAGTACCCGGAGGAATACGAGGACGGCAAGTTCGTCGCAGCTCGACCCTGGATCCACGGGTTCGAAGATGCCAGGGCGGGAATCATGATGCAGCCCCGGCCCGAGCTCGGGACGCCGAGCTATTCAGAGGGGTGGGGGCCCGCCGTCGAGTGGACGGATCGAGGGCGGGTGGACCAGGTGGGTCAGAAGACCTGCGTCCCCGTGGGCTGCTACACGGACGTCCTGGTGATCGCCGAGTCCAGCGCGGGGGAGCCGGGTGCCGAACAGCTCAAGTACTACGCGCGCGGCGTTGGCAGCGTCCGCGTCGGCTGGAGAGGCGCAGGAGAGAAAACGAAGGAGACCCTGGAGCTGGCCAGGGTCGAGCAGGTAGATGCGACGTCGTTGGCTGAGGTGCGTGCGCGGGCGCTCGAGCTGGAGCGAAGCGCCTATCGGCGCAGCACCGCCGTGTACGCTCACACGCCACCGGCGGAACGGACGCCCGGCGCAGATGGTCAGGGAGGGCTCCGGCGATGATGCGTTCGTTCGTTACCTCGAGCATGAAGTATCGGGTTCTGGTGGTCGCGATCGCCGCCGTGACGATGGTATTCGGCACCAGGCAACTGCGCCATATGCCGGTGGACGTCTTGCCCGAGTTCTCGCTGCCGTACGTGGAGATTCAGACCGAAGCCCTCGGACTGTCCGCCGAGGAAGTGGAGCAATTGATCACCCTGGGGATGGAGCAGGACCTGCTCAACGGGGTGCCGTGGGTTCAGACGATCCGCTCCGAGTCGCTTCCCGGGCTGTCGTCCATTGTCATCGTCTTCAAGCCCGGGACCGACCTCATGCGGGCACGACAGATGGTGGCCGAGCGCCTTACTCAGGCCTACGCGTTACCACACGTGTCTAAACCGCCCATCATGATCCAGCCCCTCTCGGCGACGAGCCGGGTCATGATCGTCGGGCTGTCCTCGAAGTCCCTGTCCCCGATCCAAGTGTCGGTGCTCGCCCGTTGGACGATTGCGCCCCGCCTGAAGGGCGTGCCCGGCGTTGCCAACGTGGCCATCTGGGGTCAGCGCGACCGGCAGCTGCAGGTCCGGGTCTATCCCGAGCGGTTGCGCGATCGAGGCGTGTCGCTGCTCCGGGTGCTCGAAACCACGGGCAACGCACTGTGGTGGTCGACCTTGTCCTTTGTGGAGGCGTCGACGCCCGGTTCGGGAGGGTTCATCGATACCCACAATCAACGGCTCGGCATCCGGCATATCTCCCCGATTGTCTCACCGCAGGCGCTGGCTCAGATGCCGATCGAGGGCACGCCCCTGCGCCTGGCTGACGTCGCCGACGTGGTGGAAGATCATCAACCGCTGATCGGTGACGCTCTCACCAACGACGGCCCCGGCCTGTTGCTCGTCGTCGAGAAATTCCCGGGCGCCAACACGCTGGCCGTCACGCGCGAGGTGAGAAAGGCCCTCGCGGAGTTACGTCCCGCCCTGACGGGCATGGAAGTCGATACGAAAGTCTTTCGCCAGGCGGACTTTATCGAGCTGGCCATCCGTAATCTCGCCGTCGCCGTGGTCGTCGGGCTGACTCTCCTGGTGGCGCTCGTCGCCGCGTTTTTCTTCGATTGGCGCACGACCCTGATCAGCGTCGTGGCGATCGTGGTGTCGATCGTGGCCGCGGGCCTCGTGCTCTACGTGACCGGGGCGACCCTCAATTTGGTCGTCTTGACGGGGTTGGCGATCGCCCTCGGGATCGTGGTTTACGATGCGGTCATCGACGTCGAAACCGTCACGCGACGGCTGCGCCAGTCCCGTCAGGACGGGAGGACCGAATCGACGCCGCACATCATGCTCGAAGCGGCGCTCGAGGCGCGCCGTCCGATCGTCTACGCGACCATGATCCTGCTGCTGGCGGTCGCGCCGATCTATTGGATGGGAGGCGTGTCGGGCGCCTTTGTCCGGCCGCTGGCCGTCTCCTATGGACTGGCGGTGCTGGCGTCGATGGTGGTTGCGTGGACCGTCACACCCGCGCTGGCCGTGACTCTCCTGGCGAATGCGCCGGTCGAGCACCGCGCGTCCGCATTCGTCGGGTGGCTGCAACGTGTCTACGGGCGCGTGCTGGCGCGCATCCTCCCGCGGGGGCGCGTGGCATTCGCCGCCGTGGCCGTCCTCACGGCAGTGGGCCTTCTGACCGTGCGATCCCTCGACCGCTCCTTGCTTCCTTCATTCAAGGAGCCGAACCTGGTGATCCACTTGAGCTCTCCGCCCGGCACATCACAGCCGGAGATGACGCGGATCTCGGGTCGGATCACTCGCGAGCTGCGGTCCATCCCCGGGGTTCGTCGCGTCGCGGCCCACATCGGCCGCGCCGTGCTGGGAGATCGGCCCGTCGACGTGCATTCCGCCGAGCTCTGGGTGGGCATCGATCCCAAAGCCAATTACGACCGGACGGTGGCTGCGATCCAGGGCGTTGTCGATGGCTACCCCGGGCTGAAGCATCGGGTGCAGACCTACCTGAGTGAAATGAGCGAAGGCGCAGTGACGGGATCGCAAGACCGGATCGTCGCACGCGTCTATGGCGAGACCGAGGTTGGCCTCCGCGACCGGGCGGAGGAAGTCAGCAGAGCCGTCGCGGGGATCCCCGGCGTCGTTGAGTCGCACGTCGAGCTTCCGGTCCAGCAGGTCGCTCTTGAAGCCCAGGTCGACATCGCCGCCGCGCAGCGCCATGGCCTCAAACCCGGCGACGTGCGGCGCGCAGCAGCAACCCTGGTGTCCGGCATAGTGGTCGGGAACCTGTACGAGGAACAGAAGGTGTTCGAAGTGGTCGTGTGGAGCACGCCCGAAACGCGCCATAGCCTCAACAGCGTTCGCGATCTGCTGATCGACGCGCCCGGCGGCCGGCATGTGCGCTTGGGCGACGTGGCGCGCGTGCGCATCGTGCCCGCTTCCAGCGTCATACGTCATGACGCCGTCAAGCGCTACATCGACGTTATCGCCGACGTGGAAGGACGTGATCTCGCCGCGGTCGCAGCTGAGGTCAAGAGTCGCCTCGGGCAACTCCAGTTCCCCCTCGAATATCACGCCGAAGTGCTCGGCGACTTTGTTGAGCGACAGGCTGTCCGGGACCGCCTGCTCGCTCTCGCGGTTGCCGCTTTGATCGGGATGCTCTTCCTCTTTCAAGCAGCCTTTGGAAGTTGGCGCCTGGCGGCTCTCGCCGTATTGACCGTACCGGCCGCGCTCGCGGGCGGCGCGCTGGCAGCGCTCATCAGCGGCGGCGTTCTGTCTCTGGGTTCGCTCGCCGGCTTGCTCGCCGTGTTTGGGATCGCGGCTTGCAACAAGATCGTCCTGATCAATCGCTATCAGCATCTGCAGCGATACGAAGGCGAGCCCTTTGGTCCGGCGCTGGTGCTGCGCGGGGCTCGTGAGCAGCTCCCGCCCATCTTGCTGGCGACGTTCGCCACCGGCGTCGCGTTCCTCCCGGTGCTGCTCCTGGGTGACGTTCCCGGTCTCGAGATCCTGCGCCCGATGACGATTGTCACCCTGGGCGGTCTGGTCACGGCGAGCCTGCTCGACTTGGTCTTCCTGCCCGCGCTCTTCTTGACTCTTGGGGTGAGGTGGGTGCAGGAGCCCGATCTGGTCATCGAAGCCGCTCCGGGTCGAGTGTTTGACGGTATGCAGGCAATTCCCCGGATGGCCGGGGACTGAATGCAGAGGTCGAGTCATGCAGCACGAATGGGGAGCAAGCCATGAAGCATCGTGATCGCCGCAGGGTTGTCGGACTCCTGTTTGCCTGTCTGCAATTTGCAGCGTGCACACACGCCTCACAGGCTGCCACGGAAGAAGAACCCGTATCTGCCAAGGTCGAGCATCTCGAGGGAGCCGAGCCCGCTCGCGTGACCTTGACCAAGGACGCCGCCAGACGGCTCGACATTCAGACCGCCACCGTGCGCGTCATGGTGGTCGACCGAGTGCGGCGAGAGGTCATTCCCTACGCAGCGGTCCTGTACGACCCCGAGGGCGAGACCTGGACGTACACAAACCCCGAGCCGCTGACCTTCGTCCGCACTCGCATCGAGGTCGACTATATCGAGGGAGACTGGGCGATTCTGACGGCGGGTCCGCCACCGGGCACCGCGGTTGTGACGGTCGGAGCGCAAGAGTTGTTCGGGTCCGAGCTCGAGTTCGAAGAAGAGTGACGCCGCGAGGGGCGCCCCAGCCATGATACGGTCGATTGTTGCAGCGAGCCTGAGGTTTCGGTTCATCGTCGTGGCGATCTCCGCGGCGATGCTCTTGCTCGGCATCAGACAGATCCCCAGCATGGCGGTGGACGTTTTCCCCGAGTTCGCGCCCGAACGCGAGGAGATTCAGACCATCTGCCTGGGGCTTTCCGCTCAGGAAGTGGAAGCTCTGGTCACCGTTCCGCTGGAGCAGGAGCTCAACGGTGTGGCCGGGCTGGACCTGATGCGCTCCAAGTCCATCGCGGACTTGTCGTCGATCGAGCTGCTCTTCAAGCCGGGGACCGACATTCTCCGTGCCCGGCAGTTGGTGCAGGAGCGCATTGCCACGGTGATACCCAACTTGCCCACCTGGGCGGCCCCACCGGTCCTCATGCCGCCGGTGTCGGTTACTGGCCGGTTCATGAAGATCGGGCTCTCGTCCAAGACGATTTCCCTGACCGACATGTCGATGACCGCTTATTGGACGATTCGGGCTCGCCTGCTCCGTGTGCCCGGCGTCGCCAACGTGGCCATCTGGGGCGAGCGGATCAAGATGCCGCAGGTGCGGGTCGATCCGGAACGCATGCACGCTCACGACGTCTCGCTCAACCAGGTCATGGAGGTCACGGCAGACGCTCTGGACGTCGGGATCCTGTACTTCAGCCACGGCGCGGTCATCGGTACCGGCGGGTTCATCGACACCCCCAATCAACGGCTCGGCATCCGGTCCGTCTCGCCGCTCGTCAGGCCCCAAGACCTGGCCCAAGTCCCCATCTCTGACAGACGGAAGGTCGATGGCACGCCGCTGGTCTTGAGGGACGTGGCGGATGTCGTGGAGGATACCTGGCCGCTGTTCGGGGACGCGGTCATCAACGACGGTCCCGGGCTCATGCTCGTCGTGTTCAAGTATCCATGGGCCAACACGCTGCAGGCGACGCGCGACGTGGAAGCCGCGCTCGCGGAGCTGCGCCCCGGCCTCCCCGGTCTGGAGATCGACTCGTCGATCTTTCGACCGGCGGACTTCATCCAGCTCGCCTTCGATAATCTCACCCGGGCTCTGGTCCTCGGGTGCGTGCTCGTGATGATGGTGCTCGCCGCCTTCCTGTTCGAGTGGCGCACCGCCCTGATCAGCCTGGTGGCCATTCCGCTGTCCCTCGTCGCGGGTGGACTCGTGCTGCTCGCGCGCGGCGCGACCCTCAATACGATGATTCTGGCGGGGTTCGTGATCGCCGTCGGCGTGGTGGTCGACGATGCGATCATCGACGTCGAGAACATCGTGCGGCGGCTGCGGCAGCACCGCGCCGCCGGGAGCGCCCGATCCACGGCCGGCGTCATCCTCGAAGCGTCGCTCGAGGTGCGCCAGGCGATCATCCATGCGACGCTGATCGATGCCGTCGTGTTGGTGCCGGTCTTTTTCATGGGTGGGGTGTCCGGCGCGTTCTTTCAGCCGATGGCGGTCTCCTACGCGTTGGCGGTGCTGGCGTCCATGGGCGTCGCATTGACGCTCACCCCCGTGCTTTGCCTGATGATGCTCCGGAAGGCCCCGATCACGCGACGCGAGCCGCCGCTGATGCGGTGGCTCAAGGGTGTCTACCAACCGGTGCTCGACGGAATCCTCCATCGACCGCGCCCGGTCTTCATCGCCACGGCCCTCATCATGTTCGCGGGTGTGGCAGTGTTGCCGTGGCTCGGCGAGTCGCTGTTCCCGCAATTCAAGGAACGAGACTTCTTGATGCACTGGATTACCAAGCCGGGTACGTCCGTTGCGGAAGAGCGGCGCATGGCGACGCGAGCCAGTCGCGAGCTGCGGTCCATCCCGGGCGTCCGCAACTTTGGATCCCACATCGGGCAAGCCCTCCTGGCAGACGAAGTGAACGGCGTCAATTTCGGCGAGAATTGGATCAGCGTCGATCCGGCCGTAGACTATGACAAGACGGTGGCCGCCATCGAGGGGGTGGTCTCCGGCTATCCTGGGCTGTTTCACAATGTGGAGACCTACCTCAACGAGAGTATTGACGAGGTCCTCTCGGGATCAAAGGAAACCTTCGTCGTCCGCATCTACGGACCCGACTTGAAAGGCATCCACGTCAAAGCCGATGAGGTGGAGCACGCCCTCGCGAAGATCCCCGGTATCGTGGACCTGCATGTGCAGCTCCAATCCGAGGTGCCTGAGGTCCAGGTCACCGTGAACCTCGCGGCGGCGCAACGCTACGGCATCAAACCCGGCGATGTGCGCCGAGCCTCGGCGACCCTACTACAGGGCGAAGAAGTCGGCGACGTGTTCCGCGATGGCAAGGCGTACGACGTGAACGTGTGGAGCACGCCCGAAACGCGCCACAGTCTGACCAGCATTCGTAAGCTTCCCATCGACACGCCCGGGCATGGGCACGTCCGCCTGGGCGATGTCGCAGATGTGCGCGTCGCGCCGGCGCAGAGCGTCATCTATCGGGAAAACGACTCGCGCCGCATTGACGTGGGCGGCAACGTGCGGGGTCGGGATCTCGGCTCCGTGATGGATGAGCTCGAAGATCGCCTCGAGGAAGTCAAGTTCCCGCTCGGGTATCATGCGGTATTGCTCGGCGAGTACGCCGAGCGGCAGGCCGCCCAGACCCGCTTGTTCATCTTCGCGGCCGGTGCGGCGCTCGGAGTGTTCCTCATCCTGCTGGCGTCCTTCGAGAATGCGCGCCTGGCGGTCCTCGGCTTCCTGACCTTGCCCTCGGCGCTGGTGGGCGGACTGCTGGCTACATACTTCACCGGCGAAGTCATCTCGCTCGGATCGCTGGTCGGCTTCCTCACGGTCTTTGGGATTGCGGCGCGCAACCAGATCATGCTGATCAGTCATTATCAGCATCTGGAGCGATACGAAGGCGAGACCTTTGGCTTGGCGCTCGCCGTGCGCGGTGGTCGCGAGCGGCTTTCGCCCATCTTGATGACGGCGCTGGCCACCGCCTTGGCGCTGGTGCCCCTCGTGGCGAGCGGCGCCATCCCCGGTCACGAGATCGAGTACCCGATGGCGATCGTGATTCTGGGCGGTCTGATCACCTCGACGTTGCTCAATCTGTTCGTGGTTCCCAGCCTGTACTTGCGATTTGGGAAAAGCAGGAATGTGGCAGTCCCGCTCCGTCCCATTGACGGATCGACGCAGCACAGCACCCAACAGGAGTAGGAGGACGGAGATGCAACACGCCAAAGCAGACGGGCAGCCCATGACTCAGGGCGCCGATGCTCCAGCACCAGGCTCCAGGACTGCGGTCTTGGTGGCCGAAGGCCTGCAAAAGTCCTATGGGCCGAGACAAGCGCTGCGGGGATTGTCGTTCACCCTGGGGGCCGGCCGGCTCTTGGGCTTCCTCGGTCCCAACGGGGCGGGGAAAACGACATCGATCCGCATCCTCACGACGATCATGGAGCCCGATGCCGGGCAGTTCACGGTGGACGGGATCAGTCACAAGTATCCGGAAGAGATCCGTCGCAGGATCGGCGTGCTCCCCGAGACGTTCGGGTTGCCCAAGCAAATGACGGGCATCGAGTACTTGACGTACTTCGGGCAGCTCTACGGACGCAGCGCGAGGCAAGCGAAGCAGCTCGGTCTGGAGCTGCTGGACGAAGTGGGGCTCAAGCAGCGCGGACGGTCTCTGGTGAGCACCTACAGTCACGGGATGCGGCAACGCGTCGGCATCGCGCGCGCGCTCATAAACGATCCCATGGTCGTGTTCCTCGACGAACCGACGCTCGGCTTGGATCCCCGGGGCCAGCAGGAGCTGCTCGGGCTGGTGAAGCAGATTGCCCAGGAGCGAAGCGCCGGCGTGATCCTGTGCAGCCATCTCTTGACGGAGGTGGAGAGCGTCTGCGACGACGTCGTCATCCTCAGCTCCGGTGAGATCGTCGCGACCGGATCCGTGAGGGATGTCATTGGACGAACCGAGCGTAACGTCATCCGGATCCGCGTCCCGGTGCCGGCGCTGGCGGAATCGCAGCGGGCATTGGGAACGATCCCAGCCGTCAGGAAGGTAGCGGCCGCCAACGGGTCGACGGGTTGGCTGCGGGTGGAGCTCTCCGAAGTCCTGTCGGATGACCACCAGATCAGCAACGCGATCCTCGAGACCCTGATCCGCGCCAGGATACCGATCCTGAGTTTTGAGCCGGAAGGCGGGCGGCTACAAGATGTGTTCCTGAACCTGACGGCGCAGGCAATCAAATGAGCGAGAGACACCCTGGGAACGACCGGCGCCTGGAGCCGACGGGGGCGGCGTCGCCCACGTGGTGGATCGTGTTCTCGCGGGAGCTGCACGACCTGTGGATCGGAGGAAAGGCGCTGTACTTGATCCTCATCTACGCTGTCCTGCTGGGAATCTACTCGTAGCTGTTCGCCAGCAATTCGGAGCTGAACCTGCTCCCCCTGAAGCAAATGGTGTTGGAGATCGTCAAGGCCGCCATCGCCGTCGGGTTGTTCATCTGCCTGATCATCGGCGCGGACAGCTTCAGTGGCGAGCGGGAGCGCGCCACCCTTGAGGGGCTGCTGCTGACGCCGACCAGTCGCCGGCAGATCGCGCTTGGGAAGTTCCTCGCCGCCGTTTCGCCCTGGCCCGTGGCTGTGGCGATCGCCGTCCCCTACTGGATCGTGCTCTCCAAGGGCGATGCGGCTCTTGTGCCGGCGCTGCTCTGGGGCCCGGTTCTGGGGAGCCTGCTGGCGCCCGCTTTCGCAGGAGTGGGGATGCTGGTGAGCGTTTGGTGCAACTCCAACAAGACCAGCATGCTCGTGAGCCTGGCCCTCTACCTGTTGCTGATCTTTC
>QHVD01000447.1:0-512 GCA_003222235.1 Gemmatimonadota bacterium
AGAAAGCACGCGACGAAGTCGCGGCGACGATCTCCGAGGCGGGGGAGCGGGCGGTCTACGACACGGGCATCAAGGGGATGCACCCGGAGATGGTCAAGCTGGTGGGGCGGATGAAGTACCGCACGTCCTACGGGCAGAACATCCTCGACCATTCGAAGGAAGTGGCCTGGCTCGCCGGAATGATGGCCGCGGAGCTCAAGCTCGACGCGCACCTCGCCAAGCGGGGCGGGCTGCTGCACGACATCGGCAAAGTGCTCACGCACGAGCACGACGGCACCCACGTGCAGCTGGGCGTCGAAGTGGCCACGAAGTACGGCGAACACCCGATCGTGATCAATTGCATCGCCGCGCACCACGACGACGTGCCCCACGAGGGGCCGATCAGCGTGATCGTCCAGGCGGCGGACGCGGTCTCCGGCTCGCGACCCGGCGCCCGGCGCGAAGCCTTCGAGACTTACGTGAAGCGCCTCACGGAGTTGGAGCGCATCGGCGGCGAGTTCCCGGGGGTGGAG
>QHVD01000447.1:563-3185 GCA_003222235.1 Gemmatimonadota bacterium
ACGGGAAAGCGTCCGAGCTGGCGGAGCAGATCGCCCGCAAGATCGAGCACGAGCTCCAGTATCCGGGCCAGATCAAGGTGGTGGTCGTTCGGGAGACACGGGCGGTGGACGTTGCCCGGTGACGCGAGGATCATCGACGGCACCGCCGTCGGGAAGGCGATGCGCGCCGAGCTCGCGGCCGAGATCGCGGCCTTGAAGGGCCGCGGCGTGACGCCCGGCCTCGCGGTGGTGTTGATCGGGGAGAATCCGGCCTCCCAGGTCTACGTGCGGATGAAGGGCAAGGCGTGCCAGGAAGCGGGGCTCTACCACGAGACCCTCAAGCTGCCCAAAGAGACGACGGAGGGAAACCTCCTCGGCCTGATCGAGCGCCTCAACGCGGACCACAAGATCCACGGGATCCTCGTGCAGCTGCCGCTGCCGCCCCAGATCAACGCCCAACGCGTGCTGCACCGCATCGATCCCGCCAAGGACGTGGACGGCTTTCATCCCGAAAACGTCGGCAAGGTGTCGATCGGCGACGCGAGCGGCTTCCGGCCCGCCACGCCCTACGGCGTGCAGCAGCTGCTAGTCCGCAGCGGGGTCGAGACCGCGGGTCGGCACGCGGTGGTCCTCGGCCGCTCGAACATCGTGGGCCGCCCCATGGCCGCGCTGCTGCTGCAGGATGGCCCCGGCGGGAATGCGACCGTGACGGTCTGCCACTCGCGCACCCGCGACATCGGCGGCATCACGCGGCAGGCGGACATCCTCATCGTGGCGATCGGCAAGCCCGAGTTCGTGAGCGGGGACATGATCAAGCCCGGCGCCGTGGTCGTTGACGTGGGCGTGAATCGGGTGGAAGACCCGACGGTCAAGAAGGGCTACCGCCTGGTCGGTGACGTGAGGTTCGACGAGGGAACGCGAGTCGCATCGGCGATCACTCCCGTTCCAGGAGGCGTGGGCCCCATGACCATCACGATGCTGCTCTACAACACCGTGCAGGCGGCGCGCCAATGGGTGCACCGCTAGACCTGTTCGCGGCGGTGGCGCCGGAGGGCGCCTGGACCGTCTCCGAAGTCACCCGCCGGGCTCGTGCGGTGGTCGAGGTCGGGCTCCCGCCGCTCTGGGTGCGGGGCGAGATCAGCGGGTTCAAGGCGTGGCAGAGCGGCCACTGGTATTTCGCGCTCCGCGACCGCACGTCCCAAATCCGCTGCGTGATGTTTCAGAAGGACAACCGTCGCCTCCCGGCGCCGCCGCCGGACGGCATGCAGGTCTTCGTCTTCGGCCGGCCCACGGTGTGGGAGGAGAAGGGGGAGCTGCGCCTCACGGTGGTTGAGTTGCTGTCGACCGAGCGCGGGGGCCTGTGGCAGCTCGCCTTCGAGAGGGCGAGGGCGGCGCTCGCGAAGGATGGGCTGCTCGATCCGGCGCGCAAGCGCCCGCTGCCGCTGCACCCGCAGCGCATCGCCGTCGTGACGAGCCCGGACGGCGCTGCGCTCCAGGACATCCTCGCGGTCGCGCGGCGCCGCTGGCCCCTTGCCGAGGTGCTCGTCGTCCCGACGAGAGTGCAGGGCGACGGCGCCGAGCAGTCGATCTGCGAGGCGCTCGCGTTGCTCGGCCGGATCGAGGATCTCGACGTCGCCATCGTCGGCCGGGGCGGCGGCTCGCGGGAGGACCTGTGGACCTTCAATTCCGAGCGCATCGCCCGCGCGGTGGCGGGCGCGCCCGTGCCGGTGATCTCCGCGGTCGGCCACGAGACCGACGTCACGCTGTGCGATCTCGTGGCCGATCACCGCGCACCCACGCCGTCCGCCGCGGCGGAGGCGGCCACGCCCGACCGGAGCGACGTCCTCGCCGCGCTCTCGAACCTTGGCGCGCGGCTCGCCCGGGGACTCGCGACGCGCGCCGAGCGCACGGGCCAGCGCCTCGAGCGCACGTTCGATCGCCTCGCGGCGGCCGTCACCCTGCGGCTCGAGCGAGACGGCCACCGGTTGTCCGCGGTGAGCGGCCGCCTCGATGCGCTGTCGCCCCTGAAGATCCTGGAGCGCGGCTACTCCCTCGCGCGCGACGCCGATGGCCGCGTGCTGAAGCGCGTGGCGCAGTTTCCCGCCGGGCGCACCTTTCGGCTGCGGGTGAGCGACGGCGAGGTGCCGGCGCGGGTGGTGGCATCCTGATGCCGGACGCCCTGAGCTTCGCCGAGCAGCTCGAGCGGCTCGAGGCGATCGTGCGGCGCCTCGAGGCCCAGGACATCGACCTCGACGAGGCGCTGCAGCTATTCGAGGAAGGGGTCGAGCGCCTGCGGCAGGCCCGCGATCGCCTGACTGCCGCACAGGCCAAGGTGAAGCAGGTCGTCGCCGATCACGCCGGCAACCTCCGGGTTGAAGACTTCGACCCCTAGCCGGGCCCTAGAGGCCTACATGGCGGACGCGCGCGGCCGCGTAGACGCGGTGCTGGAGCGCTGGGCCGCGCACTCGGAGCGCTTCTGGCCCTCCCCGGTCTCGGCGGCGATCCGCTACAGCCTGCTCTCCACGGGCAAGCGGCTCCGGCCCACACTCGTGGTCGCTTGCTACGAGGCGGTCGGAGGCGGCTCCCCGGCCGTGGCGGAGCTGGCCGCGGCGGTGGAGGTGGTGCACGCCTATTCGCTCGTGC
>QHVD01000448.1 GCA_003222235.1 Gemmatimonadota bacterium
GGGACATGAACGGGACTCCCAGCGAGGGGCTTGAACTCCATATAGCTCCCCTGTTGGCGGACGGCAAGGCTCGGCGGCGTGCACGCCTCTTGCCTCGTTTTCGCCGAGGAGCCGATACTATCGGCATGGTCGCCCCGGTTTACTACACGGTCGATATGGTCCGCGCGCTACCGGACGACGGCAACCGCTACGAGGTGGTGCACGGGGAGCTTCTCGTGACCCCGGCGCCGCGTCCCTGGCACGAGGAGCTTGTCGCCCGCCTGTTTGAGGCGCTGCGGGATTACCTCCGGCGGGAGCCCGTGGGGCACGCGTTCGGCTCGCGGGCGGATATTACCTGGGGTCGCTACGTCGGCGTCGAGCCGGATGTGTTCGTCGTGCCTCTCGACCAGGCCCGCACGCTGGATTGGGGCCAGCTGCGCGACCTGTTGCTCGTCGCGGAGATCCTGAGCCCATCGTCCGCGCGCGCGGACCGGTTCACCAAGCGGCGGCTGTATCAAGAGCGGCGGATCCCCGTGTACTGGGTCGTGGACGGGGACGAACGCCTCGTCGAGGTCTGGGCTCCGGACGCCGAGCTCCCCGGGGTCGAACGGCAGCGGCTGGTCTGGCTGTCGGCCGGAGCGGCGCGTCCGTTCACGCTCGAGCTCCGGGAGCTGTTCCGGTCCATCTGAGGGCGTCCGGGCACACCTCCGGGTGTAGGGTAGGGGCGCAGCATGCTGCGCCCCTACTTCGCGGCAGTCGGTAACGACGAGCGCCCGGGAGCGATCCCGGGCGCCGTCGTTCTCCAGGCTCTACGTGAGCGCTGGTTCGGCAGGGCCGGAGTCATGGTGCCCCGCCTGGACAGCTGAGCGGGATCCCTCCGGGGTTGCCGGCGCGCTTCCGGGAGTCGCATTCCTGGGTGGGGAGCACGCTGTAGGGCGCGACCGTGAAGCCCGCGGTGACGTCCTGGGCCAGGGTGCCGAGCTCGTCGAGCTTGTTGAAGCGGCGGTAATCCACCCAGCGGTGCCCCTCCTGGTACAGCGACAACGTCCGCTGCAGCAGGAGCTCCTCCTCGAACTGATCGTCGGTGGTCGGCGTAGCGAACTTGACGGCGGCTGTGCCACCGTTGGTGGCGCCTGAATTCGCCCGCACCGCTGCGAGGTCGGTCAGCGCCCCGGCCTGATCCCCCGTGAACCAGCGCGCCTCGGCCCGGATCAAGACCAGCTCTTCGTTTCGGATGATCGGGATCGGCGCCACGTTTGTGGCATACGTGCAGGGTTGATTCGTCCCGGTCACGCCGACCTCCGTCCTGGAGTCGTAGGACGTCGTGCACGCGGGGTTGTTGATCGCCACCTTGCGGCGGTACCGGTCGTCCAGGCCGACGCCCGCGATCGAATCGATGAGCGGGTGGACGTACAGGTCGCGGTTCACCGCGAACGAAACCGTGTTCAAGACGTCACTCGACGCGGTCGAGTAGATCACGTACACGCCCAGGTCGCGGTTCGCGGCGCTGAGATCGGCGATCCAGGTTTCGCCGAGCGCGCTCAGCGCCGTGGCGTAGCAGGACGCACAGCCCAGCGAGCCGCGCTTGGCTTCGACCCGGGCCTTGAGGGCGCGGTTGAACTGGCCAAACCCGGCCGGCGTGTTGGCGGCCACGCCGCCCGCGCTGAAGCCGGCGTGCAGCGGGAAGAAGAACGAAGCTCCGGCGGTGTCGAGGTTCCCCTTGGCTTCGTCGAGCTTGGCCGTGATCCACTTGTATACCGAATCCTCGCTGACGACCGGAAGAACGGCGTTCACGTCGTCGGTCATGTCCACCACGGCGCCGATCGCTCCGCGAGCCTCGATCACGTGCAGCATATCGAGCGCGATGAACGTGTTCAGCACGCCCAACGCCCCCGCCTTCTCCGCCGGCGTGAGGGCGGGCGTGCTGTTGACGAGCTTGATCGCCGCGTAGGCATTGCGGTAGTTGCCATACCGCCCCGCCCACTGCGTGCCTGCCTCGAAGGCGTTGTTCTGCTTCCAGTCGCGGTAGGGGCCGGTGATGAACCGGCCGTCCGTGATGAACATGTAATAGGTCTCGCGTCCAAAGCTGCCGAAGGATCGGATCTGGTCGGCTCGGTTGTCCCGGTAGTTCGCGAGCACCCCGACGATTTCGCGGCTCGCTGCGTCCCGGGGGTTGGTGAGCGCGCCCGACTGCGTGGGCGAGTTGGGATTCGTGATGTCGAGGCTGCAGGCACCGAGGGTGCCGGCGGCCGCGGCCATCAGGCTGATGAGAGTGCGTTCACCAACCCACGTCCACGGACAGGAAGAACTGACGGTTCGAGGGGTAGGGCGCCAAGTCGATGAAGCGGTTCAGGTTCGTCGCGCCGAAGTTGTTGTACTCCGGATCGAAGCTCCAGTAGTGGGTGAACATGAGTGGGTTGCGGGCCTGGAACGTGAGACGGAGCGAGCGAGCTCCCAACGTCTGGAGCCAGGTCTCCGGAGCCTGGTAGCTCACCGAGATGTCGCGGACGCGGACGTAGGTCCCGTTCTCGAGGTAGGCGCGCACGTCACTGCCGTTCGACCACGAGTTGTAACGGAAAGAGCCGGCCGTGTAGGGGTATGTGACCTTGCCCAGCTTGTACGTGGCCGGCGCGTTGAGATCCCACCCGTCGCCCATGCTCTCGCGGGTGATCGGGTCATCGTAATCTCGCGACGTCCCGCCCTCGTCCCAGAGCGTACGCGTCATGTCGGCCACGACGCCCCCCTTTCGCCAATCCATGGTCGCGGCGAGCGTGAGCCGCTTCCACCGCAGCGAGCTGGAAAAGGCCATCACGAAGTCCGGGTTCGCGTCGCCCGCGACGGTGTCGCGGGTGGCCGCCACGGCTGAGGGGTTCGTGACCAGCGTGCCGATCGGGAGGGGATTGCCGTTGGCGTCCAGGGGCACGTTGCCCCAGATCCACGTCGTGCGCCCGCCGGGGCTGATGTAGTTGCGCCCGAAGGCCGCGCCGAACGAGCCCGGCGCCGGGAAGCGCGGCACGAACGACGGCAGGTTCTTGATCTCCTGCCTGTTCTTGGCGAAGGTGGCCCGCAGATTCAGGTCCACGTCGCGACTCTGGACCGCCGCCGCGCTCAACCCCAGCTCGACCCCGATGTTCGACAGCTCACCGCCGTTCACTACCAGGTTCGTGAGCCCGCCGGAGGGGATCGTGGCCGGTTGGAGCAGCAGGTCGGTGATCTTCCGTCTGTACCCGGTGCCCTCGAACTGGAGGCGCCGCTTGAGGAACGTCACATCGGTGCCCGCCTCGATCTCGGTGAGCGTCTCGGGCTTGATATCGGCGTTGCCCGCCACGGTGGCCTGCACCAGGGTCGCTGTGCCGCCGATGTTGCTACCCGTGCGCAGCAGCAGGTCCCGATCTCCATAGCGTGGCCGGTTGCCCGTGCGGGCCCACCCGCCCCGGAGCTTGACCTCGTTGAAGAGATCGCCGAGGTCCGTAAAGCGGTAGGAGGCCGACGCGCGCGGGAAGACGTAGTACTTGTGCCGATCGCCGTCGGCGCTGGAGCGGTCGGCGCGAATGCCGCCGCCGAGCGTCAGCCGCTCGCTCAGGGCCTGCACCTGCTCACTGGCGTCGAGCGAGATGTTCCGGAAGTCCGCGTACACGCTGTCCGAGCCGTCGCGCAGGGTGCCGCTGTTGGTCGTCTCGACGCCCGGCAGGAGTCCGCGGGCGCGGTCCCGGAGCACACGGTTGTACTGCGATGCGTAAGAGAAGCCGCCCGCGGTCGTCAAGGAAATGCCGCTCGACGACTGATAGTTCCAGATGCCGAGCACCGCAAGGTTGTAATTGAAGATGTTGCCCTCGGTCCGCACGGCGCGCGCCGAGAAGCCGTCGCTGGCGGTCGGACTCTCGTACTGCAGGAACGACGCTGAAAAGAGATCGCCCGAGACCTGAGCGCGATCCAAGCCGCCGGTGGCCGTCACCGAGATCTGGTGCGGGCCCCGGCTCAGCGCGGCCCACGACGCGCTGAGCGTCCCGATCTGGCGGAACACCAGTTCGTTGAGACGCAGGTACTGAAAGGTCTCGAACGGGTTGGACACGGTCGAGCCGCCCCCGTTGAACGGGTTCCGCACGTACGTCCCGGTCGCGTCCAGCGAGTCGAGGTTGATCACGCCGGGGGTGTAGGCGAAACAGTAGATCGGCGAGGTGCACGTGTTATCGTTGTTCGAAAGCCCGCGGTTCAGGCTGTTGCGGGTGACGTTGAGCCCCACGTTGACCTTGATCTTCCCCTCGAGGAAGGACTGGTCGACGTTGGTCCGGAGCGCGTAGAGGCGGGCGCCCGTCCGCGGCGCCGTGCCGACCTCGTCGCGGGAGGTCAGGTTCACGTAGTACTGCGTCGCCGCCGTGCCCCCGCTGAAGCTCCCGGTCACCTCGTAGGACGGGTTGCTGTTGCTGTAGAACTCGTCTTCGTAATCGCGCGTGAAGGGAATCTGCCCGCTGGGGTAGAGTGCGTTCATCAAGACAGTGTCGGTCCGAGCCCCCCCATTGCCGTACGGCAGCGAGAGTACCTTGTCGACCGTCTCGAACTGTCTTGTTCCGAGCAGCCGGTAGGCCGCGCTCCGACCGATGCGGCTCGTGAGGTTGAACCGCGGGACGCCGGCGGTTCCCCGCTTGCTCCGGATGATGACGACGCCGTTGGTCGCGCGGGAGCCGTACATCGCGGTCGCCGCCGCCGACTTGAGCACCTCGATGGACTCGATCTCCGCCGGGTTCAAGTCCGCGAGCCGGTTCACCAGCGCATCCTGAGTGCCGCCGATGCCGGACGGGTTCGCGCGGGAGCCGGCGCCCGTCACGCTGTTGGCGCCGTCGGAAATGGCGTCGTTCGAGATGATGACCCCGTCCATCACGAACAGCGG
>QHVD01000449.1 GCA_003222235.1 Gemmatimonadota bacterium
GTCCGATGTGCTCGAACGTCTCGGGGCGGCCCTCGCCGAGCACTACGCCATCGAACGCCAGGTGGGTGCCGGCGGCATGGCGACCGTATATCTCGCACGGGATCTCAAGCACGATCGCGCAGTTGCCCTGAAGGTGCTGCGCCCCGAGCTCGCCGCCGTGCTCGGGATCGAGCGCTTCTTGAGCGAGATCCGCGTGACCGCCCACCTGCAGCACCCGCACATCCTGCCGTTGTTCGATTCCGGCCAGGCGGGCGGCCTGATCTACTACGTGATGCCGCACGTGGAAGGCGAATCGCTGCGGCAGCGGCTCGAGCGGGAGAAGCAGCTCCCGATCGACGAGGCGCTCAGGCTCGCCGGCGGCGTCGCCAGTGCGCTCGACTACGCGCATCGCCACGGCGTGATCCACCGCGACATCAAGCCGGAGAATATCCTGTTCCAGGACGGCCAGGCAGTCGTGGCGGACTTCGGGATCGCACTCGCCCTCTCCGCCGCAGGTGGCTCGCGCCTGACGGAAACGGGCCTGTCACTCGGCACGCCGCAGTACATGAGCCCGGAGCAGGCGACGGGGGACCGCCTCATCGACGCACGGAGCGACATCTACTCTCTCGCCTCGGTCCTGTATGAGATGCTCGCCGGCGAGCCGCCGCACACCGGACCGACGGTGCAGTCGGTGATCGTCAAGGTCCTGACGGACCGACCGCGACCGCTGCGACAGCTGCGGGAGTCCGTACCCCGGCACGTCGAGGCCGCGGTCCTGAAGGCGCTGGCCAAGGTGCCGGCGGACCGGTTCCAAACCGCGGCGGAGTTCGTGGACGCGCTGGCGCGGCCGGGGTGGGCGGTCGCGACGCCAGGGCACCTCCGTCGGCTCGCCGTGCGGGATGTCGCGCCATGGGCGGTCGCCGGGCTCGCGACCGGGCTCGCGCTCTGGGCCTGGCTCCGTCCGCGACCCGAGCCGCTTGCACGGCCGGTGGCGCGGTTCACGCTGGCCCTGCCGCTGAGCGCGCCACTGGCAGAGGCGGGCCCGACCGTCGCGTTGTCCCCGGATGGCTCACGGATCGTGTATGTCAGCTCCGGAGCCACCGGCAATCAGCTGTTCAGCCGCAAGCTCGACCAGCTGGAGCCAGAGCCCCTCGCCGGTACGCAGAACGCACGGACCCCTTTCTTCTCGCCGGACGGACGGTGGGTGGCCTACTTCTCGAGCGGCAAGCTGTACAAGCTGCCGCTGGGTGGGGGTCAGGCGACCACGGTCGCCAACGTGTCTGGTCTCGGGTTTGGAGCGACGTGGGGGTCGACCGACACGATAGTGTTCCGCTCGGACGGCGGGCTGATGGTGGTGCCCGCCGCGGGGGGAGAGCCGCGGCTCCTGCTCAAGTCCGACACGAGCCGCGGCGAATCCTATGCGTTCCCCCACTACCTGCCGGATGGCAAGGCGCTGCTGCTCCAGATCCGATCCCAGGGGGTGGACCGGCTGGGGGCGCTGACGCTCGCGACCGGCAAGCTCAAGCGCTTCGAGCAGACGGGCAGCAACCCGCGGTACGTATCCTCCGGCCACGTGGTCCTGGCCACGCGGACGGGACAGCTGCTCGCAGTGCCGTTCGACCCGTCGCGCCTGGAGATCACGGGATCGGGGGTGCCTGTGGCGGACGGGGTTGTGATCGGACCGGGCGGCGCGGCGAGGATGGGGATGTCCCTGGACGGCGCGTTCGCGTACGTGTCCGGGCCGGTGGTCCAGAGTGAGCTCGTGATGGTGGACCGCTCAGGCAGCGCGCGCCTGTTGCCTGCCGAGCCCCAAGGCTACGGCGCGCCGCGGATCTCGCCGGATGGCCGGCGGATCGCGGTCGAAGTGGATGAGCCGGATCTCGTGA
This sequence comes from Gemmatimonadota bacterium, assembly GCA_003222235.1. Taxonomy (GTDB): domain Bacteria; phylum Gemmatimonadota; class Gemmatimonadetes; order Gemmatimonadales; family GWC2-71-9; genus AG12. The sequence continues at coordinate 1,866 of QHVD01000449.1, forward strand.
GCGCGGACGTGTGGCTGTACGACATCGCGCAGCACACCCGGACGCGCCTCACCTTCGACCAATCGGGCCGCCGGCCCATCTGGACCCCCGACGGCAGGAGGATTGTGTACTCGCGAGGCCCGTTCAGCCAGGCGGACCTGTACTGGATTCCCGCCGACGGCAGTGGCCCGGCCGAGCCGCTCCTCGTGGCGCCGGATGACCAGTGGGCCGGCGACGTCACGCCCGACGGCCGCACGCTGCTGTTCCGAGCCGGGGGCGGTGGGCCGGTCCGCTCGATCTACACCCTGTCGTTGCAGGGGCCGCGGACGCCGCAACTGTTCCTCGCCAACCAGTTCGAGAACCACTCACCGTCGCTGTCACCGGATGGACACTGGGTCGCGTATGTCTCCAACGAGCTGGGGCGGCCCGACGTGTACGTGCGGCCGTTCCCCGGACCGGGCGGCCGGTGGCAGGTGTCGCTCGACGGCGGCACCGAGCCGCTGTGGGCGGCGAACGGCCGCGAGCTGTTCTACCGGAACGGCACCAAGATGATGGTCGCCGCGATCGCCCTGCACCCCACGTTCACTGTGGGCGCCCGGCGCGAGCTGTTCGATGGCAACTACGTGAGCGATCCGGTCCATCGTAGCTACGACGTTACGCGTGATGGGCGGGGCTTCGTGTTGGTGCGCTCGCCGAAGCCGCCGGCAGACTTCGTCGTGGTGTTGAACCGGTTCGACCAGCTGCGAGAGCAAGAGCATCGGGGGGCCGCCTCGGCGCGCTAAGGGAGGGGCACCGACATGTGCTCGTGAAGCAGCAACCAGGCTTTGCCGCGTTTTTCCAACACCGCCGTGTAGCGCCCCGCCAGCTGCTCTTTGCCGCCA
>QHVD01000450.1 GCA_003222235.1 Gemmatimonadota bacterium
GCGCTGCGGCTGGCCGCCTACCTGTTCATCCTGGTGGACGCGCTGGCGCTGGCGGCGGCCCTCCTGCTGCCGAACCCCTACGTCGACCCTCAGGTCCCCCCGGCAATACCGCTGCGCTACGCCACGTTCATGTATTTCTTCGTCTTGCTCATGCAGGCCGCGTTTTCGTTCCGGCCTCGCCTGCTCCTGTGGACTGGCCTCTGCGGGGCCGGCGCCTGGACGGTCGGCTTTCTGTGGATCTTGATGCGGCCCGGCACCATCACCGACCCGCCCGCCGGGGCCAGCCGCGAGGTGATGCGTGCCGCCTACTTCGACCCGAACTACGTCTCGGTCCTCAAGTACCAGAACGAGATCATCGTGTTCCTGCTGGTGAGCGCCGGCCTGGCACTGCTGGTCCGGCGCTCGCGCGCGCTGGTGGCCGAGCGGGCCGAGGCCGAGCGCGCCCGCGGCAACCTCGCCCGCTACTTCTCGCCCAAGGTGGTCGAGACGCTGGCCGAGCGGGACGAGCCGCTGGGCCGTGTGCGCCGGCAGGCGGTGGGCGTGCTCTTCGCCGACCTGGTGGGCTTCACCACCATGGCCGAGGAGATGACGCCGGAGGAGGTTATGGCGCTACTGCGGGACTTCCACGGCCGCATGGAGGAGGAAGTGTTCCGCCACGGCGGCTGCCTGGAGAAGTTCATCGGCGACGCGCTGCTGGCGACGTTCGGCGTCCCCGACACCGGCCGCCGCGACGCGACCGACGCCCTGGCGTGCGCCCGCGGCATGCTGGCGGCCCTCGCGGCCTGGAACGTCGAGCGGGAGGCGGCCGGGCTGCGACCCCTGCAGATGGGGCTTGGCCTGCACTACGGCCCGGTGGTGGCCGGCGACATCGGCAGCCGCCGCAGCATGGCCTACGCGACCGTGGGCGACACCACCAACGTCACCAGCCGGCTCCAGTCGCTCACGCGCGAGCTCCGGGTCGCCATCGTGGCCAGTGCCGCGCTCGTGGCTGCCGTCGAGCAGGAGGCCGCCGATCTCACGCTCCTGCACGGTCTGACGTCGCGGGGAGCCAACGTGCTGCGCGGGCGGGACACCCCGATCGAGCTGTGGGCGCAGTAGACCCGTGAAATACTTGCGCCTACCGTGGTAGGCACTGGGCCCGGCGATCTCCTCCCCGATCAGCTCACCGAGCGCCTGCGGGCGAGCGGCGCGCTTCCATTCGGGCGCGTCACCGCGATTCACCCCGAAGAGCCCCGCACGATGCTCGTGTCCACGATCATGCCTTTGCGCGTGGAGTACTCCTTCGACGCGCCCGGCGAGGCCCCGACCCGCTTGCTCTTGAAGTCCTCGCGCGACGGGCTCGGTGCCGGCCTCCAAGCCATCGTCGGCGAGCGCGAGGTGGCCTTCTATACCCAGGCCGCGCCGCTCATGCCGGGTGGTCCATTCCCGCGCTGCTACGACGCGGAATGCTCGTCGGGACGCTTTCACCTTCTGCTGGAGGACCTATCGGAGACGCACATGGTTCTCACCCAGTGGCCTCTCCCGCCGTCGGTCCAGGCGTGCGAGCGCATCGTGGACACGTGGGCGATCTTCCACGCCTTCTGGTGGCGCCACCCACGGCTCGGTCGGGAGGTAGGCGCGTTCCTCGACGAGGCGGCGCTGGCGAAGCTGGGAGCCGACTATCGCAGACGCTATGAACACTTCGCAGAAACGCTGGGCGACCGGCTCGGGTCGGGAGCCCGAGCGGACTATGCGCGCGTGCTCGACGCGCGAGAACGTCTGTACACGCCGAAGCGCCTCTACGCCACCTACACGCTCGCCCACGGTGACGCGCACGTCTGGAATCTTCTCTACCCGCGTGACGACGCCACGTCCGGCATCTACCTCATTATTGATTGGGATGCCTGGCGCATCGGGCGCGGTGCCGTCGACCTGGCCTACATGATGGCCCTGCACTGGTATCCGGAGCGCCGTGCACGGCTGGAGGCGCCGCTCATCGAGCGCTACCATGCCGGTCTGCTTGCCCACGGCGTCACCGACTACAGCCTCGATCGGCTGTGGGAGGACTATCGACTCGCGGTCATCGGACACCTGGCGACGCCGGTGTGGCAGCAGTCACTGGAGCTTCCGCCCGCCGTCTGGTGGCCCCACCTGCATCGCATTCTCGCCGCCTTTGAGGACCTCGACTGCGCCGCACTCCTCTCGTAACTGAACAAGCGGATCGTCTCCGCCTTGACGGCGGCGAGATCATCGGTACAGGATCGCGGCATCCGGGAGCTTACCGTCAATCGCCGACGCGGGGGTGGCATGAAAACCTTGAGAGGACTCGCGTGCGTGCTCGCTATCGGCATGAGTTTCGCGGGTTGCGCGTACACCGTGGAGATCACCCAGCCGACAGCCAATGCCACCGTGCCCCCCGGCGCTCCGGTGTCGTTCGCGGTTAACATCCACAACGCGGACGGCAGATCGTTTGCCGCTGAGGTGGACGGAGCGGCCATACCGGCAACCGACTTCACGTTCAACCCCCCTCCGCCAACGCCGCCCGGCCCTTTCTATCCCAGTCAGGCGACGCTCAGCCGCTCGTTGACGCCGGGGAGCCACACGTTCCGGGCGAGCGCGAACGCCTCGCAGCCTACGCCCTGGTCGGTGACGGTCAATGACGCCCAGGTCGCGTTCACGGTCGCGCCCTGGGCCGTGGAGGTCCGCCCGCTGTCCTGCCTGAGGAGCCAGGCGGCCGGCACCGCCGAGATCCAGGTGGGCCTCCTGAACGTGTCGTCAGGGTCAATCGCGTCGCCGTTTACCGTCAGCTTCGAGAGCATCA
>QHVD01000451.1 GCA_003222235.1 Gemmatimonadota bacterium
TGGATCCGGGCCCCGACCCGTTCCGCTCTGATGCGGAGCACTCGGCGACGACGGGCGCAGATGTACTCTATCGGATCGCCTCCGACGTCACGCTGAACGCGACGATCAACCCGGACTTCGGCCAGGTGGAGGTGGATCCGGCGATCATCAACCTCGGCGTTTACGAGACGTTCTTCCCGGAGAAGCGGCCGTTCTTCATCGAGGGGAGCGAGATCTTCCAGTTCACCGGCAACACCAGCGGCGGGGACCTGTTCTACAGCCGCAGGATCGGCAGGAGCCCAGAGCTCTCCCCGCCCACGCCGGAGGCCGACGTACCGACCGTGACCACCATTCCGGCCGCGGTCAAGGTGAGCGGCAAGAGCGCCGGCGGCTGGTCGGTGGGGATGTTGGACGCCGTGACGGCGCGCGAGAACGCGAAGTATGTGGACACGCTGGGTGCGCTGAGCTCCGTGGCCGTTGAGCCGCTCACCAACTACCTCGTGGGGCGGGCGCGACACGAGGCCGGCGCCGGGCGCTCTTGGTTCGGCGGGATCGTCACCGCCGTGAATCGCGACCTCACGACCCCGAATCTCCAGGCCGGGCTGCGCTCGGCCGCGTACGCGGCCGGCGTGGATTGGCGCCACGAGTGGGCCGGCAGGAGCTGGGCGTTCCAGGGGAGCCTCGTGGGTGACGCGGTGTTTGGCTCGCGCGTCGCGATCATCGCCACGCAGCAACAGTCGAACCACTACCTGCAGCGCCCCGACGCCACGCACCTCGGTGTGGACACCACGGCTACGTCGCTCACCGGCTATTCAGTCGGACTCAACCTGTCGAAGCAGGCGGGCGAGCACTGGCTCGGGGACGTCGCCGGCGCGCTCACGTCGCCGGCGTTCGAGGTGAACGACCTGGGTTTCCAGACGCGCACGGACCGCCGGGATCGCCAGGCGGACCTGCTCTACGTCGAAAACCGTCCCGGGCACTTCTTTCGCGAGTACGACATCAGCCTGACCTGGCGTGATGAATCGAACTACGCGGGCGACCGGATTCAGGAGACCTTCGTCCTGAACGGGGGGTTCACCCACTTGAGCTTCTGGCGGGTAACCGCGTACGCACTCCACCGCCTGCGCTCATGGGACGATCGCTCGACGCGTGGCGGGCCGCTGATGATACGCCCGGCCGAGACCGAATTCGAGATCTCGGGGCGCAGCGATACCCGCAAGTCGGTGCAGCTGAATGGCAGCGCAAACCGAACCCACGACGAGTACGGCGGGGGAGCGTGGACCTTCGCCACGGGCGTCTCGGTGAGCTCGCCCCGGTGGAACTTGAGCCTCGGGCCGGCGCTGAGCACGGGGCGGATCGCCGCGCAGTACGTGGGAACGGTCGACGACAGCACGGCGACCGTCACGTATGGCCGGCGCTACCTGTTCGCGCCGCTCGATTTCACCCAGGCGAGCGCGGAGCTCCGGCTCAACCTCGCGCTGACCCCGCGCCTGACCCTCCAGGGCTACGGCCAGCCGCTGATCTTCAGCTCGGACTACGGGTCGGTCGGCTCGCTCGCGGCACCGCGTACGTTCGACTTCGCACCGTACTCAGGCACGGCGCCGTCGCTCGACGGCACCCTCCGCAGCCTGCGCGGGACCATGGTGTTGACGTGGGAGTGGCGCCCGGGCTCACGACTCTACGTCGCGTGGCAGCATTGGCGGCAGGGTGTCGTGGCCGCGCCGAGGTTCGACTTCTCGCGCGATGTGGCGGGACTGTTTGA
>QHVD01000452.1 GCA_003222235.1 Gemmatimonadota bacterium
TCGGAGTGGTTGCTTCCAATCGTCACCCGTGTCCACAGCACGGCCCGCGGCCCTCCATCTCGCCACGGTCGAATGTTCCGTCTCGCTCGATTCTACGCACCGTCACGCTCCTCGCGCTCGACATCATCATCGATCCAGACCATCCCTGGCTTCCGGCCTGGGACTCTGCGGGGTGGGCGGTCTGGGGCCGGGGTGGCGGTCGCCTCGCTGCGTCGGCCGGTCGCCCTCTTGAGGCTGGTAGCCAGGAAACCAGGGCTTTCTTTTTCCCCGCGCTTGAAAGCCGGACGCTCGCCCGCTAGCTTGCTCATATCTCACCGAGGAGGACGACATGCCGAGTCGTAGCGATGAGCCGTGGGTTCAGCTGGCAACGCGGATTCCGAAGACTCTCCATCGCCAGCTCAAACTGCACTGCGTTCAGACCGACACGTCGGTGATGGACTTCGTGGTTCAGTCCCTGGAAGAGAAGCTCGGGAAGGCGAGCGGTCGTAAGCGCGGCGCTCGTTCGGCCTAGCGACGCCCGAGCCGCGCCCACAGCACGGCCCCAAGCCGCGAGCTCGATGCTCGCCCAGGACTTCGGGGATGCGGTCCACACGAGGAGACGGAGAATCCTCGGCACCGCTGGTTGCGCTTGCTCGTGGTCGAAGCCGTTCCCGTTCCCGACGCCGTTGGATGACTCGTCTCATCAGCCGCATCAGAGCCGTTCGACGGCAGTGCCAGAAGGAATCTGCCTTTTGAAGCCCTGGCTGCGTTCCCTCGCCCTGGAACTCCAATGCCTGAGGTGCGCTCTCAGCGCTCCAAGCGAGCTTTGGCCGCCGCGATCTCGCGGGGCACCTCGGTGTTGAGCCAGCGGGTGAGGAGCGGATCGAGGAACCAGCGGAAGGCTGGGGTCAACGTGAAGTCCAGCCGCCGCGTCACCGTGGTCCCCTCTGGGTGGTCATGGCAGACGAAGGATGCCTTGAAACCCGCCAGCCGGTCCTGCCAGCTGGGACCGGGCGGAGAGATGTCGATGCGTGAGTCTCCGGTGCGCACGAGTCGCTGAGTGGTCATCGGCCCGGGGAGCCCGAGCAGCCAGGGCCGGAAACGGAACGTCACGGTGTCGCCGTCCCGCCGGAGCCAGCGGATGACGCCGAGCTTCTTGTCGATCTTGCGGTACTCGTGCAGGTCCATCACGAAGTCGAGGACTTCTTTCGCGGGTCTGCGGATCACGACTTTGGCCTCACCATGTGCCATCTCTGACCTCCGATCCTCTACCTCTCGTAGTACTACATGAGGTAGATGATTGGGATGGGGTAGCGCCTGCCGAGCACCTCCCCAAAGGAACCTTCGGACCCTTGCTTGAAAAGGCCCGCCGCCAGCCCTCGCACGTAGCTCATCGCGGAACTAGTAACACAGGCGCAGGTGCGACTGGTATTTGTAGGAGCGTCTCCAGACGGGGTGCTCCATAATCCCTGGGACGGGGCACGCCGAGAACGCCCCGTCCTTCAAGGGCTTCGGTGCCTACTCTGTCGTGCTCCAGAAACGGATGCTTTTGGAGCGGCGAGGCTAGGCGGTGTCACGGGGCGGCAACTTCGAGTCAATCCAGAGCCCGACCGCGAAGAGAAGCCCCGCGTTGATGAGCAAGCCGGGGACTTCCCGGTCTATGAAGGCCGAGCCACCGCCCGCTTGAACGGCACCAAATAACCCACTCCAAGGGAGCGCAAGCATCACGAGAAGCAGCGGGGTCATCTCCGTCCCTCCGCCGCTCGCCATGAGAAGAACGACAAGGAGAACCATCGCTATGAATAGCCCAGGCAAGGCGATCTGAAACAGAGGCTGGCGGGCGCGTGATTGCCTCGATTCCTGTCCGTGCTCACCGCCTTGCCCTGGCTTATTGATAATCTCAGTCCCATCAGGGCTCCGCACCACCTCCTCTATCTTGGTGTTGATGTCTCGCCTCGGTATCTCTGGATGCACGTAGCGGACGTGCTTCCACGCGGCGTCGTGTGTCCCGTGCTCCTCCCCACATATCTGACAGCGATGAACCATCTAATCCCCGGCGAACCACACCCCTCGCGCCGCCAAGCAGGCTGCCTTCACCGTGTCGGCCACCCGTTCAGCCTTCCTGCTCTACCGCCGTGGCAAACTGCGTGAGGCTGTCGGTGATCGTGAACCAGGGCGCCTTCGAGCCCACGTAGATGTGGTAGAGGGGCCTCGTCCCCGGATCGTCATCCAACGTGCCGGCGTTGACGACGATGAAGTCGGGCCAGCGCTCGTCGTGCCCGCCGAGGCTGGAGCCGCACGTGCCGCAGAACACCCGCGTGCTGGTCCGCCCAGGCACTCGGTATACGCGAAGCGCATCCTCACCGCTCAGCCAGCGGAAACCGCTCGCCGCCACGAACCCGTCCGTCACGAACGCCGCCCCGCTGTGCTTCCGGCAACGGGAACAGTGGCAATGGTGCATGGCTGTGAGTTCACCCTCGGCCTCGTATCGGACCTTCCCGCAGAGACAGCTTCCGGTCATCGCATGCGACCTCCTCGTGTCCTACGGCACGGCGCTCCCAGTAGAGCCAAGGCCAGCCAAGGCCCGCTTCAAGAAAAGTTGACCGCCTCAGCCGGTTTCACCTTGATGATGTGGTCGGGATGTACGAGGTCCGCCAATGTGGCGTTGTGATGCTCGATGATTTGCGGCGCCGGTAGCCGCCCGTTCCACGTGGTGTGCGCGTCCTCCACGAGAGTGACATCGTAGCCGAGGCTGATCGCTGCCCGGCTTGTCGTGTCTACGCATGCCTCGGTCATCATGCCCGTGACCACGAGATGCCGCACCCTTCTGGCTTCAAGCTCGCCCCGCAGCGAAGTCTGATAGAAGGAGTCGGAGGCGCGCTTGGGAATGACCAGTTCGCCCTCGGCGGGCACGATCTCCGGGTGGATTTGCCAGGTGGCTGTACCCCGTTTGAGGGGCTCGAACTCGTCGCTCTCGTGTTGCAGGTATACGATGGGCGTCCCCGAGGAGCGCGCCTTCGCGAGGAGCGTGGCGATGGTCCCTAGCACCTCGCCTGCTCGATATGCGCCTGCCACAAGGCCCACCTGCATG
>QHVD01000503.1 GCA_003222235.1 Gemmatimonadota bacterium
TACGGGGATGTAACCCGCACCGTGGTCTCCGGGGCGGCCTACGCGCTGGACGTGGTCGAGCTTTCGAGCCGCGAGGAGCATCTCCTCGAGCTGCCCTGGCATTTCCAGGGGCGCGCGGATGCGAGGAGCGGCGTGTGGGAGCCTGCGGAGCTCGGAGGGGAGGGGAAGGACCGCTTCGTCAGCCGGGTTGAGCGGCTCGTTCCGGATCGCGGCGGTCCCGTCTTCGTGGACGTGAGCGCCGCAGGCCGATCGCTGAACGCCCTCGTCCTGTTCGAGGGCGAGCTGCTGCGAGCCGAGGGGCCCGGCAGGCCGGGGACGGGGAGCCGGGACACGTTCTACGTCGTCCGCGCGCGCGGCCGGAGCGTCCGCGTCATCACCGTGCTCGATTCGGTCGAGGGCGGAGTCGTACGCGGCTTGCGGGTGCGGGGAGGCGTGATCGAGGTGGAGACGGCGAGCGGCGTCACCCTCCACACGGCGGATGCCGGCGGCTGGCAGGTGACGAGCGGGTCGACCCGCGTGCGGCTGGCGGGGGCCCGCGCACCGGTGCCGCCCTTTCAGCCCCTGCTCGAGCTCGACCGGCCGACTCCCGCTCTCGGGGCGGCGTTGCGGGTCGGGGACTCCCCGCCCCTCGACGGCACGCCGGACGGCTTCGACCAGAGCGAGCCCCTGCGGCTCGAGCTCGAGGACCAGTATCGCCGCAGCGAGGAGCCGTATGGCGGGCCCGACGATCTCTCCGCCGTGGCGTACGCGGCTTGGGACGACGCGGCGCTGTATCTCGCGGTGCCGCCCGACGCCCCGCCGCTCGGGCTCGACAACGAGCCGGACGACATCCACTCGGACGGGCTGCAGCTCTACTCCCGAGACACGGAGACCGGAGCGATGGAGGGATTCCTCGTGGTCCCCGAGGGCCAGGACCGCGGCGGGTTGCGGGTGCACGGCGCAGGAGACTTCCCCGGCTCTCCCGAAGCGATCCGGGGCGCGTGGCGCCGCACGCCGCAGGGGTATTGCGTCACGCTCGCGCTCGCCTGGCCGGAGTGGCAGCGCCCCCACGTCGGCGGGCAGGTCGGCTTCGACCTCATCGTCAACGAAATGTTGCCGGGCCGATTGCGCCGGGCGGGGCAGCTCGTCTGGAGCGGTGGCGACGGGTGGGTTTACTTGCGCGGCGACCGGCAGGATCCGGAGCGGATGGGAGTGCTGGAGCTGGTCGGATGACAAGCGGAATGCGGAAGGCGGAACGCGGAACGCGGAACCGTCGGGCCAGTCCAAGGCGCGTGACCGCCGCTCGAACCCGCCGCCCCTGTTCCGCGTTCTCACTTCCGCGTTCCGCGTTCGCTCGATGAGCGTCGTTATCGTCCTGCACGAGCCCCAAGACCTCGTCAACATCGCTCACGTGGTCCGGGCCCTGAAGAACTTCGGCTGGCGCGACCTGCGACTCGTGAATCCCCGCGAGTACGACGCCCACCGGATCGAGGGGATCGCGCATCAGACCGAGGACGTGCTGGCGCGTGTTCGGCGCTTCGAGCGGCTGGAGGATGCGCTCTCCGATTGCACGCACGTGGTGGGATTCACCGCGCGCGAGCGCAGCGCCAAGCGCAACATGCAGCGTCCCCGCGCGGCGGCGGGGGAGATCCTGGCGCAGTCGGGGGGGGAGGCCGGGGCTGTCGCGCTGCTGTTCGGCCGTGAGGACAAGGGGCTCCCGAACGAGGCGCTGGACCTGTGCCACCGGGTGGTCACGGTCTCCACGAATCCGGCCTATCCGTCCCTCAACCTCGCCCATGCCGTGGTGCTGATGCTGTACGAGCTGGCGCTCGCCCGTGGCGACGAGGCCCGGCCCTTCAAGCCGCCGCGCCGGGAGGGCCCGCCCGCGAAGGTCGAGGACCTGGAGCGGCTGTTCGCGGACGTGGAAGGGGCGTTGCGCGCGATCGACTTCTTCAAGACACGCCAGATGGCCGGCGTGATGCGCACGCTGCGCGAGGTGATCCACCGCACGCCGCTCGATGAGCGGGAAGTGAAGCTGCTGCGCGCGATGGCGATCGAGGTGGTGAAGTACGGTGAGCGACTCGCGCGTTCCGGGATTCACGTCGACCGCTAGTTTGCGGCCGGACGCCCTGTTCGGCGCGTCGCCCCCGGGCGAGGACGCCGGGCTCCCCGCGCGACTGTTGCGTGCGTCCGGGTGCCGGGTCTGGGACGCGGAGGGCCGCGAGTACTTGGACTACGTCATGGCCCTCGGCGCCGTGGCGCTGGGCTACGGGCACCCGGCGGTGAACCGCGCCGCCGAGGAGGCGATCGCCGCGGGGGTCGTGGGGCCGCTCCCGCCGGTGCTCGAGGAGGAGCTTGCCGAGGAGCTGTGCCGCCTGATCCCGTGGATCGAGCGCGTTCGGTTCTTGAAGACCGGGGCGGAGGCGGTGGCTGCGGCGGTGCGGCTCGCCCGCGTGGCCACGGGACGCGAGCGGGTACTGGGCTGCGGCTATCACGGCTGGCTCGACTGGTGCCAGGGAGCGGAAGGTGTGCCGGCCGCGACCCGGGCGCTCTACACCGAGCTGCCGTTCAACGACGCCGAGGGTTCGCGCCGCCTCATCCGCGAGGCGGGGAGCAAGCTTGCCGTCGTGGTCGTGGAGCCGCTCATCGTGGTGGAGCCGACGCGCGAGTGGCTCGAGGTGCTGCGGACCGAGACCACGCGGGTGGGCGCGGTGCTGGTTTTCGACGAGATCAAGACCGCGTTCCGGCTGGCGGTGGGCGGCGCCGCCGAGCGGTACGGCGTGAGGCCCGATCTCGTCGTGCTCGGCAAGGCGCTCGCGAACGGTTTCCCGCTCGCGGCCGTGGGCGGGCGCGCCGATCTGATGGCGGCGGCGTCCCGCACCTGGATCTCGTCCACGCTCGCCACCGAGAGCGTGTCGCTCGCCGCCGCGAAGGCGGTGCTCGACCTGATGGAGCGGGAGAACGTATGCGCCCACCTGCACGCCATGGGTACGCGGCTGTTGCACGGG
>QHVD01000504.1:0-1452 GCA_003222235.1 Gemmatimonadota bacterium
CCCCCGGCACCGGGAGTAGCATTCCGCCGTGCGGGACAGCTCTTCGTCCGTAAGTTCCGCGCCCCGCAGTCCCAAGAGGACGCGCAGGCGACTCTGAAAGTCGTTGAGCTCGATGGTCATGTCACTCCTCACTGTCCCGCACTACGCGGTGCGAAAGTGGAGCGGGTCCCTGAGATTCTGTAACTCGCGGTAATAGTAGAGCGGCGTCGGTCTCCCGTCCTTGAACTTCAGCCGCTTGAGAAACGCGACCTCCGCCGGAGTCGCCGTGCCGCTGAGGGACGCATCGTCCAGGAAACCCTTGAACCCCGGCTCCTCAACGAAGTGCTGTTCGGACTCGAGCTCGACAAACTCGAATCTCTTCACGTTTCCGGGGACGAGTCTGCCATTGAGGACGATCTCCAGGGCAAACGTCGCGAGGTCGATCTCCCAGGATTCAACCAGCGGATCCAAGAACGAGACACAGTCTTCGACGGACACATGGAAGATATCGGTATCGAGGAACTGGAGGACGCTGACGCGCGTCACTTCATAGGTTCGGTCGCTGAGCTCCGCCACCGTCCGAAGCCACGATTCGTTCTCCAATTCCTGTTGGGCCAGCCCCTTGACCACGTCCAAGAGCTTCTGGGTGACCAGGCGCTCGAGCTCGCCGAAGGGCTGCTTCTCGAACACCGCGCGTATCTCTCTTTCGGTGCCGGGGTTGCACTTGCGGAGCACCAGGTCGCGGACCTCCCGAAACAATGCCGCGGGCTCTTCCCCCAGCTCTTTCTTCAGGTGCTCCTTGCGCTGGTGGTCCGCCAGCCGAGCGAGCTGCCCGCTCGGAAGGTTCAAGAACTTGTCCATCTTGTCGTAGATGTCGGTGCGGTCCGGCGCCGGGGGCGCCCGCCGCCCCGTGAGCAACTGGGAGATGTAAGACTCGGTTACTTGGGCGGCCTGGGCGAGATCGCGTTGCTCGAGGCCGAATTCCTCCAACCGCCGCCTGATCACCAACGCGACGTCCTCGGGCTTCCTCCTGGGCGCTGATCCATACCTTTACTGAGCAAAGTTAACTATTGCTCGGTTGTTTGCCAATGGTTTGATATACTTGACATATCTAGTACATAGCCGTACGTTGCAGCCCAGTCAACCGCAGGTTGTTAACTAGCGCACGATCACACCCAGGGAGGTTGCCCATGTACGCGCGAGAGGTCTCCATGCAGCTCAAGGCCAATTCCCGCAATGAGTTCACCAGGACGATCGAAAAGGACATCCTTCCCCTGCTTCGGAAACAGAACGGGTTCACAGACGAGATCACGTTCCTCGCTCCGGAGGGAACGGACGCGGTCGCGATCAGCCTGTGGGATCGGAAAGAGAGCGCGGACGCCTATAGCCGCGACAGCTATCCCCAAGTGCTGAAGAACTTGGCGAACGTGGTTGAGGGAACGCCGCAGGTTCACTCCTTCGAGGTCACCAACT
>QHVD01000504.1:1524-6016 GCA_003222235.1 Gemmatimonadota bacterium
CCCCCTCTTCCTCAGGCCTCCCTCTTCGTTTTGTTTCTCGGCTCCCGCGGTTGCCCGGGAGACCACAATGATCAATTCGCACACGACGCGAGCTCTCGTGACGATGGGGCTCGCTTGCCCTGCGTCGGCGACCGCCAGCGCCCAGGCCTCCTTGACGCTGCCCCCGCTGCCCCGCGCGCCGGCGGCGCACGTGGTGACGATAACGCCTCCCGGCCGGACGGGGAGCGAGCCGGCGATCGCGCTGAATCCCTACAACGCAAACCAGGTGGTCGCGGCGGCCGGAGCATGGGCCGCCTACTCGACCGATTCGGGGCGTACCTTCACTCCGGTCCAGCCGGCGGGTGAAGGCGGGCACGGGGGCGGCGACGTCTCGCTCACCTTTGACGACAAAGGAAGCGTCTTTCTCTCCTTTCTCTCGATCCAGAAGAACGGCTTGCCCGGGTACTGGGGCCATGGGCCCGGTGGTAATGGCATCTGGGTGCGTCGCTCTCCGGATGGCGGCAGGACCTGGGACCGGGATCCCGTCGCCGTCAAGGTGTGGACCGGCGACGAGCCCGACGTCAAGCTCGAGGACATGCCCCGAATCTGGGCCGACGCAGAGCCCCACAGCCCGCACAGGGGCAACCTCTACATCGCGTGGATCGAATGGCAGCTCACACAGTCGATCATACTGTTCAGCCGCTCGAGGGATGGGGGGAGGACCTGGGCGACGCCGCAGCGCATTAGCACGAAAGCGGGGTTTCCGCGTGACGACAACGGCGCCGTCGTCGGGGTCATCGGGACGGTGGCCCCGGACGGGACGCAGTACCTGGTGTGGAACGAAGGGCTCAACGTCACGCTCACGAGGTCGCAGGACGGTGGGAAGACTTTCGAGCCGTCACGCCCGATCTTCGACGTGGGGCCGCCCTACTTCGGCGGCGCCAGCGGCATTCCAGGGGTCTCGCGGACGATGGGCTTTCCGCAGATCGGTCTCGACGGCCGGCGCGGCACGCTTTACGTCACCTGGAGTGACTTTCGGAACGGCGATGTGGACGTGTTCATTTCGCGCTCGGACGACCGCGGGCACACCTGGACGCCGCCGCTGCGGGTGAACGACGATCCGGTGCACGACGGCGCCGACCAGTTCTTCCAGTGGATGGCCGTGGATCCAAGCGACGGCTCGGTGTACGTCCAGTTCTACGACCGCCGCGACGATCCCGCGAGCCGCAAGACGCGCGTCACGCTCGCCCGATCGATCGACGGTGGGAAGACGTTTACGAACTACGCGTGGTCGGACGATCCCTTCGAGGCACAGAACGCCTTCCTCGGCGATTACGAGTGGCTCACGGCGCGTGACGGGCGGGTGTACGGGGTCTGGACGGAGGCCGCGGAGCCGCGAAGGCCGACCATCATCCGGGTGGGGACTGCCGACTTCGGCGCGAAGCGCTGAGGCTCAGACACACGCCTTCGCGCGATTCGACCAGAGCAGCTGCACCTCGTAGGCGCCGACCTTCTTGTTCTGCCAGGCGCACATGTCGCCGATCTCGCCATTGGTGTCGTCGTACCATCCCTGGCCGGGCACCGGGTCGGTGATCGCCTCGGCGAGCTCGTGGGAGCAGACGGACGTCAGCGCGTCGAGCAGCTCCAGGTCGCCCCCCCCCAGGCACCCCGGGCAATTGGGGTAAGGGACGGCCGCGTAAAACAGGCCACCCGCGGAGCGGTCGTGATAGCCGCAGAACGCCTGGCAGGAGCGCTCGCTCCCGGCTACCACGGTGACTCCCGGCGGTAGGAAGGCGTAGTACACCATGGGGGCAGGGAGCGATTTGCCCGCCAACTCCCCCTCGAGCATCTGCTGAATCGCGCTGTCCGTCACGCTCGCGCCGGGGGCGGGGTCGGTGACGCGCGCCGTTCCCGCAAAGCGCCCCGAGCCAATCTTCTGCTGCGGGGTGTTGTACTCACCGAGCTGGTCGATGTAGGGACTGGAGACCACGAATTGAAAGAAGGCGTTCAGGCTCTGCGCCGTGGCCTGCGCCGTCGCTTCGTCCCAGGCCGCTCCCCAGAAGACGGTGACGACTTCGACCGCGGTCAGGAGCGGCCCACCCCGATAGGTGAGCTGAGCCGAGGGCGCCTGAACCCGGGGCGGCGCGACGACGAGCCCGCCGGCGCCACGCATCGGGACGACGCGGATCGGGCGACCTTGCCCGGGCGGGACAGCTCCCGGGGAGCGCAACCGACGTGGAGGACTCACGGCCCCTTGCTACCCCAGTCTCCACCAGTCGGACGCGCAGGCATGAGACGCGTCCCTCGCGGTAGCGAAATGGAACCGCCTGCTTTGCAGAACCCTGGTCGCGGCCAGATATTGACGGCTCATGTGAATCTCGTCGTGTGCATGTCACCCAGGACTCTCATTTTCGCCGCCGTTCTCGCCTTGGCGTGGCGAGGAGCCTCTGGGCAAACCGTGACCGTCGTCCACAACGTGAATCTGCGCTCGGATCCCTCCACCGAGTACCCTCCGATCCGACTGCTGACGCCGTCGGAGCCGCCGTTGACGTTGCTCGAGCCGGTGCCGGAGAGCGGATACTACCACGTGAAGACGAGCGCGGGAGCGGAAGGTTATGTATGGAGTCGCTACGTGCAGGTGGCCGCCACGCCTTCCGCGTCCCCGGACACGATTCGGCCCGGCCCCGGCATCGACGGGTCAACGAGCATGGCCGGGTGTGGCGACGGATTGTGGGAGCACGTATACCATCCTTCGCGGCTGATCGTACTGCAGGACTGCGTCACGGTAACGGGTGAGATCGTCGACGCAACCGAGGGTCAAGCGCATCATCAGCCGGACGGCGTTCGGCATGAGGGCGACGGTGATACGCACGGCTGGCTGAAGGTTGATCCGCAGTTCGCCGATCTCATCAACGCCGGGAACACTTCGGACGAAGGCGGCAATCTCGTGTTCGAGATCGTCTGCCACTACAAGGTCACGCAGCCGGATGCCGAGGCCGCCTGCGTCGGATTCGCCGACCACATCACGATCCCACCGGTCGGCGCCCATGTGGCGATCACGGGGACGCTCGTGCGGGAAAAGAATCACAAGCAGTGGAACGAGATTCATCCGGTATCACGCGTCGAGCGGCGATAGAGGTCTATCGGCGCCTGCTCCGCTTTCTCTCTCTTGTAACTGCGATTCTCGTCGCCTCCGTTGGGAAGGGCGGTGCTCAGCAACCATCCGGGGCCACGCCGCCCGACAGCGCGGTGGTCGTCGGCACCGTCTACGACACGCTGTCCGGCGCCCCGCTTCGGCTTGTCAGCGTTCGCGTGCTCGAGACGGGGCGGTCGGTGCTCACCGACGATGCAGGCCGCTATCGCGTGACCGGCCCGCCCGGCGAGCTGCATCTCACGGTGCGCCAGATCGGCTACGAGCCCGCGTCGCTCGCCGTCACCGCGCCGCCCGGTCTCACTCGGCAGGACGTCTATCTCCGTCCCGCGCCGGTCGCCTTGCCGCCGGTGACCGTGACCGGCGCGGAGGACCCCGCGCGGCGCATCATCGCCGCCGCGATCGCCCGCAAGCACGAGCTTTTCGGCCGGATTCACGACTACCGCTACGCCGCTTCGGTGAAGTTCGTGGTCCGCGACCTGGCGAAGCCGCCCGACTCCGCCACCTCGGTGCTGTTGATCACCGAGACGCGGACCGCGGCGTACTGGGAGCAGCCGGACCGCTATCAGGAGACGATTCTCGCCCGTCGCCAGTCGAGCAACCTGAACGCGGAGCAGAACCTGGTCACGGTCGGCGAGATCGTGAACTTCAACCGCGAGCGGATCGATCTGCGCCGGTACTCGCTCGTCTCGCCGATCGCGGACGACGCGCTCGACTATTACGACTACCGCGTGCTCGACACCCTGACCGTGGAGGGGCGTCCCGCGTTCCGTCTCTCCCTCCGGCCGAAGCTCGACGCGTCGCCGCTGTTCGTGGGCGTGATCGACATTGCCGACGGCACCTACGACCTGCTCGCCATCGATGTCGGCGTGAATCGCACCGTGCGCTTCAACCTCGTTCGGAACCTGCGCTATCGGCAACGGTTGAGAGACTGGGGGGGCGGCCGCCGGATGCCCTACGAGATCCGCCTGGCGGGCGAGGTGCACATCGGGATTCCGGTTCCCGGCTTCCCGAGCGATCTCGCGTTCGAGCACGAGGCGTCGCTAGCCGATTTCCGCTTCGACGAGGGCAACCGCCCGCCCGGCCTGCGCGAGTTCCGGGTGGTGGTGAGCGACGCCGCCGATCACCCCGACAGCACCGTCTGGACGGACCCCCTGGCCATTTCCCTCACGGCCGCCGAGCGCCGTGCGTGGGCCCGGATCGACTCGTTAGCGCGCGAGCCGCCGAGCTTCGGCGCCCGCGTGCGCGAAGGTATCGGTGCGGCCGTGGCCGTGTCGACGGACCCCGACTTCTTTCACTTCAATCGCGTGGACGGCGCGTACGTAGGCGTCGGGAACGCACGCCGGGAGACGCCGGGGCTCG
>QHVD01000505.1 GCA_003222235.1 Gemmatimonadota bacterium
CGGGGGAACATTGCAAGCCGATGGAGATGTGAGGGCGGTCGCCCCGCGCAGCCGGATCGCCGGCTCGCCGCCGGGCGCGCCGCTTCCCTGGATCAGCCGCACCCCCGCCACTTTGCCCTCGAGCGAGCCCAAGGCCGAGACGGCCGGCGCCTGGTTCAACTGACTCGCATCCACGTGGCCCACCGCGAAGGTGAGCTTCTTGGCCTCGGTCGCCTCCGCGACGCCCGTTACGACGACCGCGTCGATCTGCATCGGATCGAACTTGAGCTCGAGGTCCTGGGTCTGTGTCCCGGGGGTCAGGGTGATCTGCTTGACCTCGGGCTTGTACCCGATGTAGCGCGCGCGCAGCGTGACGGTTTGTCCTTTCGTCTTCTCCGGCGCGACGGTGAGCGTGTAGGTCCCGGTGACCGTGGTGGCGACCGCCGTGGAGAGCTCTTCGATCGCGATGATCACTCCGCCGAGCGCTTCGCCCTGCCTGCCCGTGACTTTGCCCGTGATGACCGCCGATTGCGCCTGCGCTTCCGCGACGATGGCGAACAACGCCATCAGGATCGTGGCGCACAGGGGTGCGCTGAACATGGAACGCCTCATCGTTGACCCCCTTTGATGGAAGTTGTGCGCTAACCCAAACGGCTCGGGTGGGGGCCGAGCACTAAGCTAGACTGCGCTATCTTGGAGCAAATCCGGGAAGTCCGCAAGCCTAGCGGGGGCAAGGTGTTCGCGGCCGCCCTTTCGGCCGCCCCAGAGAGACGTACATTATGGAACACGAGGCCACGGGGCGAGGGTGGCGCGATGGTGTTCCGATTCCTGTTTTTCCTTTTCTGCGCGTTTTACCTGCTTGTCGGGCCCCGGGCCGCCGCTGCCCAGGACCGAGCGCCCACCGGCGATTCCGCGTCCATTGCCGGGCAGCTCGTTGGCCGGGAGACACGAGATCTAATCCGCGGGGCCACGGTTACCGTGGTCAGCGCCAGCCGAGCCACGACGACGGACTCCATGGGGCGGTTTGCCCTGACCGGGCTCGCTCCGGGTGGCGTCCTGCTCGAGATCCGCGCGGTCGGGTACGCCACGGGCAACTGGCGCATTACCCTACGGGAGGGTAGGGTGTTCGACCACGTCTTCGAGCTGGAACTCCTGCCCTACGACCTGCCGGGAGTCACGGTGGCGGCGAAGCCGCGTCAGCCGCTGCGCCGGTTCGCGGAGTTCGAGCGGCGCCGCCACTCGGGGATGGGCTACTTCATCACGAAGGAGCAGATCGAACGCGCCAGCCCGGCTCAGCTGATCGACATCCTCGTCACGGTGCGCGGCGTGGAGCAGGTGTGCATCTCGAACGATTGCATCGCGAAGATGGTCCGGTCACCGGCGGGGTGCTATCCCCAGTATTTCCTGGACGGCACCGAGTCCACGCCCTTTTTCGCACGCAACACGCCGCCGCAAGACGTTCAGGGCGTCGAGATCTACCGCGGCTCGTCGGAAATCCCCGGCGAGTTCATCGGGAGCAACTCGGCCTGCGGTGTGATCGCGATCTGGACGAAATCCGCTCCCTAAAGCCAGAGCGGCGCCAATGGCCACGCTGCCCGCAGTGCTCGGCCTCGCCTGCCTCACGCTGACGGCATCTTCTTGCGCGCCGCACCGGGCGGTTTCCGATCGAGCCACTCCGCCGACCTGGTCGCTCGCGGTGGAGAATCATCACTGGTTAGACGTAGAGGTGTACGTCATGCACGGCGGTCAAACCACTCGGGTCGGTCTCGTCACCGCCACCATGACCCAGAACTTTGTCTTACCTACAGACCTACTGGTAAAGGGCGGCGGCATCCAGCTCGCCGCGCACGCGATCGGCGGGGGCCAGGATCTCCTGAGCGAGGTGATCACGCTCAGCGGCGGGGAGCGGGTCGAGTGGACGCTCGAGCGAGCTCTTCGTCACGGGAGCGTTTCAGTGCATTAGCGCACGACGCCTACTGACCCGGAGGCGGCAGGCCGCCGGCAGAGGAGCCGGTCCCGACCACTCCGAAGGCGCGCAGCAGCGCGACCGCGGCGCCTGCTCCGCCGACGACCAGGAAAACGCTGCGCCCAACCGCAAGCTTGCGCTCGTGCAGGGTCGCAATGTCACCGCGCGGTACGGTCACTGACTCTCCCTTCCA
>QHVD01000506.1 GCA_003222235.1 Gemmatimonadota bacterium
CTACGCAGGGATATCCGGAATTGATCGGTTTCCACACGAACCTCCCCGGCGTGATTCCACCCGAAATCAACAAGGCGGCCGCGGCCGGCAGCCCGACGCCATCGGGTCTCTCGGCCGAAGAGAAGCGCGCGTACGAGACGTTGGCCTTTACATACAAGAACCTTGGAACACAGATCTTCATGGGGTGGCACCCGCAAACGCTGTATGGCATCGCGGATTCACCCGTCGGTGTGGCGGCCTGGATGCTAGACCACGACCAGCTCAGTTTGCAGCTCATCGCACGTGCTTTTGACGGGGAGCCAACAGGCCTTACGCGAGACGATGTGCTCGACAACGCCACGCTCTTCTGGTTGACGAACACGACAATCTCTGCGGCTCGTCTTTATTGGGAGGGGTTCGCGAAGACCAACCTTGGCCCCAAGAACGTCTCCATCCCGGTTGCGGTAAGCGTTTTTCCTGACGACGTCATCCCTGCGCCGCGGAGCTGGGCGGAGCGGGCGTATCCCAGGCTCATCCATTACAACCAGCTCGACAAGGGCGGGCACTTTGCGGCGTGGGAACAGCCGAAGCTTTTGGTGGATGAGATGCGCGCAGGGTTCAAGTCGCTGCGGTAGTTCAAGGTAGTTCAAAGGTCATACGGTGGATGGCGCGCCAGGTGGGCGTCATCCGCCGTGTACCGAATCTCAAAAGGAGAGAATCCAAGGGAAGGGCATCGGGCTTGGTCGATCATGTCCGCTGCCGGCCGCGAGGTCAGCTTTAGCGGCGAGGCCGGGCTCAACTCGGCGCCGGCGTGTATCCCAGTCGAAGATCTCCGGCCGGGAGCTAGGGCCCGCGGTGCGCGTCCGTGTGGAGAGGGTTTCGGGCTAACCTGCTGACTCCCAGCAAAGTTGCAGCCCTCAACGCGAGAGACTTGAGAGCGGAGCGAGACTCGGGCCGATCCCATGGGTCCGGCTCGAAAGGGTTGGAAGACTATATCGAACGGGCTATGGTGCGGGCTCGCCGTGCGAGCATGTTGCAACCGAACTCAGATGCTGTGAACCCCGAGGCGCGTTGTCGTGCGGATCGCCCATGCCTCGGGGGGAGCGAATCGCGAAACCGGCTGAGCGAGCTACTCGTTTGGCCGGTTCTTTTTGGGGGGTGCGGTTGGTGGCACGCAAGCCGTGATCGATCGACAGTTCTGACCCGGCGGTACGTGCGCCGGTTGTGCGTGCCTCGATAAGGGCAAACCCGGCGAGAGCCGATGGCGCAAAGTAGGCGTCCTGGGCCCCTCCGCGGGCGCCTCCGGCGCTTGCCTTCCCGTCATCGCAGAGGGCCGCGGGCTTCTGCGTGACCTCGTGAATCGGTCCTACTTCAGAAGCGGAGAACACGGCAATGAAACGCCACGCACTCGTTGCGGCCCTCGGGCTCAGCATTCCGGCCGCACACCTTCACCCACAATCGCAGTTGGCATCGCAGCAGTCTATCGGCATGGCCGCTCGGTCCGGAGTGAAGCCGACGATCGTGCTCGTCCATGGCGGTTTCGTGGATGGGTCAGGTTGGGAGGGCGTCTACAGGATCCTACGGAAGGACGGCTACACCGTCAGCATCGTCCAGAACCCGACGATCTCGCTGGCGGGAGACGTCGCTGTAACCCGCCGCGTGGTCGGTGCGCAGAACGGCCCCGTGATCCTGGTCGGCCACTCTTACGGTGGAGCGGTCATCACCGAAGCCGGCAATGACGCCCACGTGGTGGGGCTTGTCTACATCACCGCCTTCGCCCCGGACGCGGGCGAATCCGTATCCACGCTCATCAAAGACCCACCGCCCGGCGCACCGGTACCACCGATCCTTCCACCGCAAGATGGCTTCCTCTTTCTCGACAAGGCGAAGTTCGCGGCGTCGTTCGCCGCTGATGTGGACGCTGTACGAGCTGCGTTCATGGCCGAATCCCAAGTGCCCTGGGGCGTGGAGGCCCTCTCGGGCACGATCACCCACGCGGCGTGGAGGACCAAGCCGAGCTGGTACCTGGTTGCCACAGACGACAGGATGATTCCGCCGCCGGCTCAGCGTTTCATGTCCAGGCGGGCGGGCTCAATAGTTCTCGAGACCGCGGGAAGTCATGCGATCTATGTGTCGCATCCCGCCCGCGTCGCGGCGCTTATCGAACGGGCAGCAACGACCCTCACAACCACGGTCGGAAACTAGGTCACTGTACTCGATGCTCGATCCCGAAGGTCACGTGAATGGAGCGAACCCTAATGGAGGCGACATGACAACCGCAGTCCTCGACGATCTCAAGCGAGTGTATAACCGCACGTGGTGGGCGCTTCTGCTGCGCGGTCTGTTGCCCCTCACCGTGGGGGTCTTCATCTTCGCCCGACCACTCGACTCCGTCGCGGCGTTCGCGCTGGTGATCGCGTGGTGGGCCCTCTTCTCCGGTTTCGTGAACATCGTGCACGCCTTCCAGCTGAAGCCGGTTATGAACCACTGGTGGGTCTCGTTGCTCTCAGGCCTTGTGGGCGTCGGGTTCGGGATTGCCGCGCTCGTGTACTACCCGGGGCTCTCCCTGAGCTTCGCGGTCGTGTTGGTCGCCTGGTGGCTGATGTTCACCGGCATCCTCGGAATCTATGGGGCGGTTCTGGAGAAGAGGCTCGGGGTACAGTGGGGCTGGACGGCGGCGTTCGGCGTCCTCAGCGTCGTCGCGTCGGGGTTCGCGCTGCTCTCCCCGCCGGTCACGCTCGCCGCGATCATGGGACTGAT
>QHVD01000507.1:0-2417 GCA_003222235.1 Gemmatimonadota bacterium
CTGCCAGAATCCCTCCGTGAGCTTCTTCGCCGTGCCCTTCAAGAGCCGCGCCCCGACACTCGCCACCGTGCCGCGCACCTCCGAGGTGGCGTCCCAGCGGAGCCGCGAGCGGTTCGGCGCCACGGGCTCGACCTCGAGGGCGGTGCGGACATCCAGGGCCGAGCCCGGGGCCTTGCCGTGGGCGGACAGCGTGAGGCGCTTGGGCGGGACGACGTCCGACAGCTCGACGTCGATCTGGAACTTGACCTTCACGCTCCCGACGCCTACGCCCGCAACCACCTTGAAGTGCCGGTCGTCCACCGCCTCGACCGATTCTACGCCGGGGGCGACCGACGCCACGAACTTATAGTCCAGCAGCCGTTTCCAGACCTGATCGGGGGGCGCCGCGATCTCGGGCGCCCCCGAAAACTCGAGCCGCACTAGGTCGCCCGAGCGAGGGCCCCGGCCAGCGCGCGGCGCGCCGCCAGCTGGGCGAGGTGGATCCGGTACTCCGCCGAGGCGTGGATGTCCTCGTTCGGCTCGACGCCCGCCACCGCCGCCCCCGCGACCTGCGTGATCATGTCCCCCGCCCCATCGCGCGCGGTCCCCACGAGGCGGGGCAGCGTGGCGAGGAACGGCGTGTCGGCGAGCCCCGTGAAGGCAAGCTCCGCCCGGGAGAGCTTCGCTTTCGCGAGGGCCACGACCGCCGCCGCACCGACGAGCGCGTAGCCCGACGCCGCCTGATCGAAGCTCACGTACGCCGTGCCCGCGCCCCTGGGGAGCGCCGGGAGCCGGATCTCGGTGAGCAACTCGTTCGGCTTCAGCACGGTGGCAAACGGCCCCCGGAAGAACTTGCGCGCCGGCACCGAGCGCTTGCCGCCCTTCGACTGCAGCACGAACGTCGCGTCGAGCACCAGCATGACCGGCGGCATGTCCGCAGCGGGGTCGGCATGGGCGAGCCCGCCGCCGATCGTGCCGACGTTCCGCACCTGCAGGTCGCCGATGCGCTCCGTCACCTCGGCGATCAGCGGGTATCGGTCCCGCAGCAGCTTCGATTCGAGCAGCTCGCGGTACGTGGTCCCGGCGCCGATGCGCAACCCTGAGCCCGCCGCCTTGATTCCCTTGAGCTGGGACAGGTGCCCGATGTCGATCAACCTGCCCGGCTGAGCGAGCCGGAGCTTGAGGAGCGGCAGCAGGCTGTGCCCCCCGGCGATGAACTTCGAGTCCTTGCCGACCGCCTTGAGCGCCTCGGCGACGCTCTTCGCGCGCACGTAATCGAAGGCAGCCGGAATCATCGCCCGCCTCCCTTCGCCTGCCGAATCGCGGTCCACACCCGCGCCGGCGTGAGCGGCTTGTCGATGTGGGTCACGCCAAGGGGCGCGAGCGCGTCGCACACGGCGTTCACGAGGGTCGGCACCGACGCGATGGTCCCGGTCTCCCCCACCCCCTTCACGCCGAGGGGGTTCACGGGCGACGGGGTCACGGTGTGCGCGGTCTCGATCTTCGGCATCTGCGACGCCTTCGGAACGGCGTAGTCCATCAGCGTCCCGGTGACGAGCTGGCCGTCCTCGTCGTACACCGCCATCTCCTGCAGCGCCTCGCCCAGCCCCTGGACCACGCCCCCGTGCACCTGGCCTTCGACGATCATGGGATTGATCTGCGGCCCGCAGTCGTCAACGGCGATGTAGCGCAGGATCTTCACCTCGCCGGTCTCCGCGTCCACCTCGACGGTGCAGACGTGCGTGCCGAATGGGTACACGAAGTTGGACGGATCGTAGAAAGCCGTCGCCTCGAGCCCGGGCTCGACCCCGGGAGGCAGGTTCCACGCCACGTTCGCCATGAGCGCGAGCTCGCCGAAGCTCTTCCCTTTGTCGGGGGAGCCCTTCACGACGAACTTCCCGTCCTTCCACTCGAGGTCGGCCTCGCTCGCCTCGAGCAGGTGGGCGGCGATCTTCTTCGTCTTCTCCTTCACTCGCTGCGCCGCGATCTTCACGGCGCTGCCGCAGACCGCGGTCGTCCGACTCCCGTACGTCCCCCACCCCTGCGGCGTGGCTTCGGTGTCGCCCGCCACGATCTCCACGTTCTCGATCGGGACCCCGAACTCGTCGGCGACGATCTGCGCGAACGTCGTCTCCTCACCCTGCCCGTGCGGCTTGGCCCCGATGTACGCCCGCACCACGCCGGTCGGGTACACACGCACGAGCGCGCTGTCGTACAACCCGCCCCCGAACCCGACCGCGCCCGCGACCTGCGAGGGCCCGAGCCCGCAGATTTCGCAATACGTCGTGACCCCGATGCCGAGAAAGCGCCCTTCCTCCCGCGCCTTCGCCTGCTCGGCGCGGAACTTCTTGTAGTCGACGAGCTTCAGCGCCTTGTCGAGCGCACCCGCGTAGTCGCCGGAATCGTACGTGATCCCCGTGGCGACGGTGTAGGGGAAC
>QHVD01000507.1:2532-3111 GCA_003222235.1 Gemmatimonadota bacterium
CCGTGACGGAGATGTGGGGGATCATGTAGGGGCCGGAGCACATCAGCCCGTGCAGGATCGTCGGAATTCCCGGGGCCGCGGTCGAGGCGTAGCCGCCCAGCCCCGCGTACACCCGCGTGCGGAGCCCCGTGATCTTCCCGTCCTTCGTGCCGCACAGCTCCACGTACTCGACGTGGTCGCGGCCGTGGATCGTCGCCTTGTAGTTCTCCGAGCGATCCTCGGTCCACTTCACGGGCCGCTTCAGGTCCATCGCCGCGAAACCGACCAGGGCCTCGTCTGCGTAGCCCGGGATCTTGCTGCCGAACCCGCCGCCCACTTCGGGCGCGATCACGCGGATCCGGTGCTCCGGCAGCTTCAGCATCACGGACAAGAGGAACCGGTGGATGTGCGGGTTCTGGCTCGTGATCCACGCGGTGAGCTGGCCGGTGCCGGGGTTGTAGCTGGCGCACGCCGCGCGCGGCTCCATCGCCGTCGGCTGGAGCCGTTGCTGCAGGATGCGCTGCTCGACCTTCACCGTCGCCTCGGAGAACGCCTTCTCCACGTCGCCGCCCGCCACCTTCCAGGTGAACGCGACGTTGC
>QHVD01000507.1:3354-6199 GCA_003222235.1 Gemmatimonadota bacterium
TTTGATGTCCGCCCCGGCGTACACGGCCACGACCCCCGCCGCCTGCTTCGCCTTCGCGACGTCGACGGTCTTGAGGCGCGCGTGGGCGTAGGTGCTGCGCAGTACGCTCGCGTACAACAGGCCCGGCAGCTTCACGTCGTCGGTGTACGTCGCCTTCCCGGTGATGAGCCGCGGGTCCTCGCGCCGCTTGATGCCGGAGCCGAAGAGCGTTGCCATGGCCGATCTCCTAGGACTTCGCGCCGGCCGCGGCCTGGATCGCGGCCACGATGTTCTGATAGCCGGTGCAGCGGCAGAGATTGCCTTCGATCGCGTGGCGGATCTCGACCTCGCTGGGCTCGGGATTCTGGGAGAGCAGATCCACCGCCGTCATGATGAAGCCGGGCGTGCAGAACCCGCACTGCAGCCCGTGCTTGTCCCAGAACGCCTGCTGCAGCGGATGCAAGCCACCGTTCCCGCTCAGACCCTCGATGGTCGTGATCTCTGTGCCTTCCGCCTGCACGGCGAGGACGGTGCAGCTCTTCACCGCGCGGCCGTCGATCAGCACGGTACACGCGCCGCACTGGCTCGTGTCGCAGCCGATGTGCGTGCCCGTGAGGTCGAGCTCGTCGCGCAGCACGTACACGAGCAGCGCCCTCGGCTCGACCTCGACTGTACGGGCCGCGCCGTTGACGTTCAGAGTGATGGAGCGTTTCATGGAGCCGGACTCGCTTTCTTCTTATACAATCCGGGGAGAGGGTGCGTAATATGCCGCCGCGCAGGGCGGGCGCAACGGGTCAGGGGTTGAGCTCGACCGTCTCCCCATCCGCCGCGATCTTCACGTTCCACCCGTAGCGTTTCCCGATCGCGTCGGCGAGCCCTCGCGCGCCGTCCGGCTCGCCATGCACCAGATAGGTCACGCGCGGCGGACGCTCGAGACCCCCGAGCCATCGGAGGATGTCGCCGCAGTCGGCGTGCGCGGACAGGGCGTCGATGCGTTCCACCGCCGCGCGCACCGGCACTGTCTGGCCGAACATCTTCAGCTCGGTTGCGCCCTCCTCGAGCGCGCGGCCGCGCGTCCCCTCCGCCTGGAATCCGGCCAGCAGCACGGTGGTGCGCGGATCGGGCAGCCGCTGGGCGAGATGGTGCAGGATGCGACCGCCCGTGGCCATGCCGCTCGAGGAGATGATGACCGCCGGCCCCGGCACGGCGTTGATCGCTTTCGACTCCTCCACCGTTCGGGCGACGTGCAGGTGCCGGGTGGCGAACGGCCGGTCGCCGGACGCGAGCGCTTGCGCCATCTCAGCGTCGTAGTCCTCCGGGTGACGCCGGTAGATGTCCGTCACCTCGATCGCCATCGGGCTGTCGATGTACACCGGGAGCGCCGGCACCCGGCCCGCGTTCTCCAGCCGGTGCAGCATCCACAAAAGCTCCTGCGTCCGGTCGACCGCGAAGGCGGGCACGAGCACCACACCGCCCCGCCGGGCCGACGCGCTCACGATGCGTGCGAGATCGTCTTCCGCGCCGGGTGGGTGAGTGCGGTCGCCGTAGGTCGATTCGAGGAGCAGCACGTCGGCGGCGGGCACGGGCTCGGGGTCGCGGAGGATCGGGCGGTCGTAGCGCCCGACGTCGCCCGAGAAGACCAGGCGCACGCCGTCGAGCGCGAGGTCCACGGTCGCCGCGCCGAGGATATGCCCGGCGCGCCGCAGCGTGGCGGTCACACCGCCCGCGACCGGGAACGAGTCGCCGTAGGAGCGCGGCTGCGCGAGCCGCAGCGCCGCCTGGGCGTCGGCCACGCCGTACAGCGGGAGCGCGGGGCGATGCTTCGAATACCCGCGGCGGTTCGCCCGCTCCGCGTCCTCCTCCTGCAGGCGCGCGGCGTCGGGCAGCACCACCGCAAGCAGGTCCGCGGTGCCCGGCGTGCAGTACACGGGCCCGCGAAACCGCTGCCGGGCGAGGAGGGGCAGGTATCCGGAGTGGTCGATGTGCGCGTGGGACAGCACCACGGCGTCGATCGATGCCTCATCGGCGATACGCTCGCTCCAGTTCCGCAGGCGCAGCTCCTTCACGCCCTGGAACAGTCCGCAGTCGAGCAGAACGCGGTGCCCGCCGACGGTGAGGAGATGCATCGAGCCGGTCACGGTGCCGGCGGCGCCGAGAAACTGGAGGGTCGCGCTCACCGGAACAACATGCATCGACTCGGGCAGACGGCTAGACGTCTCTAGCCGAGACGGCTAGACGTCGAGACGTCTAGCGGATGTGAGGAGCGAGGGCCCAGGTAGGCCTAACTCACCGCTCCCCCCTCACACCCGCTAGCCGTCTCGACGGCTAGCCGTCTAGCTTAGCGACATGATTCGTCTCAAACGCGTGTACGAGGCGGCGCGTCCGGCCGACGGCGAGCGCTTCCTGGTGGAGCGACTCTGGCCGCGGGGCATAAAGAAAGAAGCGTTGCGGCTCGACGGCTGGTTGCCGGAGGTGGCCCCCACGCCCGCGCTGCGCAAGTGGTTCCATCACGACCCGGCGCGCTGGGCGGAGTTCCAGGAGCGCTACCGGGCCGAGCTCGACGCCCGGCCCGAAGCGTGGGCGATCCTGCTCGAGGCCGCCCGCAAGGATACCGTGACCCTGCTGTTCAGCTCCCGCGACGCGGAGCACAACAACGCGGTCGCCCTGAAGCTCTATCTCGAGGCTAAACTGCGGCGAGGATAGCCCTCACCGCGCGAGCTTCAACAGGTGCTCGAGCGAGAACGCGCCGGGGCCCGCCGCGGCCAGAGCCAGGGCGGCGGCGGCCAGCACCAGGTTGTACTCGTAGCCGCCGTTCTGGAGGAAGAACCCTTTGGGCCCATGCACCTTGGCGATGGCCGTCGCCATC
>QHVD01000507.1:6257-6583 GCA_003222235.1 Gemmatimonadota bacterium
ACCGCGACCGCCGTCCACAACGGCGCCGGCCTGAACCCGAGGCTTCCGATGAACCCGGTGGCGCCCGCGAAGCCCGGCCCGCCGAACGACCCAAACGCCTTTTGCGCTCCGAGGGCCAGGAACACGAACCCGAGCGCCACCCGAAGCGCCAGCAATCCCAGATCCGCCAACATGGTCAACCCTCCTTCCCTATTGTCTCGAAATCGAGATACTTGATTTCTACTCAAAGCCGGAACACATTTCCCGGCGGGAAGGTTCCTGGACTACGTATGACGGTTTCGAGAGGGGTCGCCCGCCCCGACGCGGGCCTGAAGCTGTGGATCGTG
>QHVD01000508.1 GCA_003222235.1 Gemmatimonadota bacterium
ATCCCATGGGAGAGCCGGTCGACGCTCCGTTCAATGTGACATCAGACGTGGCGTGGATCGGCTACGCGAACGAGCGCCTCCGTGCTCGCGTTGAGCCCGTCTTGCGCGGCGCCTTGCGCCGCCGCGGCCTGTTGCCGTGATCCGGCTGCGTCGTTTGTCGGACGTCCGCGCCACGAGCGACCTGGTGTGGTTCCAGCCCTGGCTCGACCGCCTGCGGGCCCTGCGGCAAGAGACAGATTCCCGCTTGCGGCAATTCTTCACCGGCGAGTCGCCCTTCTACATCGCCCGCGCGCCGGGGCGACTCGACGTCATGGGCGGGATCGCCGACTACAGCGGGGCGCGGGTGCTGGAGCTGCCGCTCGAGTGCGCGACCGCCGCGGTCTTGCAACAACAGACTGCGCTGCGCTGCGACCTCGCGACGCGCCGCGAGGGACGATGGCATTTCTTCACGGTCGAGCTCCCCTCGCTCGTGGAACCGGGTGGAGCGCTGAGCACCCCGGCGGGGCTCGCTGCGTGGCTTGCGGGACGCGAGGCTGACCGGTGGGCAGGCTACGTCGTGGGCATCGTGCAGGTGTGCCTGCAGCGCGCCGCGCGAGAGGGGCGAGGCACGCCCGCCGGGCTCCGGTTGCTCATCGATTCGACGGTGCCCGAAGGAAGAGGAGTCGCCTCGTCGGCGGCGCTCGAAGTCGCTACGGGAGCGGTCGTCGTCGCCGGCTGCGGAATCCGGATGACCGCGGCGGAGCTCGCGTGGGCCTGCCAGGCCGTGGAGAACTACGTGGTCGGCGCACCCTGCGGGATCATGGATCAGATGACCAGCGCCTGCGGCCGGCGCGACCGGCTCCTCCGGCTGCGCTGCCAGCCAGGCATGATCGAGGGATACGTCGAGATCCCGGCCGGGTATCGGTTCTACGGCATCGATTCCGGCATCAGCCACGCGGTCTCGGGAGCGGACTACGGTACGGTGCGGACGGCGGCGTTCATGGGGTATCGAATGATCGCCGCCGCGGCCGCATTGCCGGCGGCGCGCGACGGTACGCGCGTGCGCATCGACGACCCACGCTGGGGAGGCTATCTCGCCAATCTCACGCCGGCTGAGTTCTCCCATGTGAGCGGTGATCTGCCGGAGGAGATATCCGGCGCGGAGTTCTTGAAGCGCTACGACGGCATCACGGACACGGCCACCGCAGTCCGCCCCGACTGCCGCTACCCTGTCCGGCGGGCCACGGGGCACCCAGTCCATGAGCAAGGGCGAGTGGGGCGCTTCACGGAGCTCCTCGGCATGCTCGCGGAGCATCCGCAGGCCGCGGTCGAGCTGGGGCGCCTCATGTACGACTCTCACAAGAGCTACGGCGCCTGCGGTCTCGGGAGCGACGGCACCGATCGCCTGGTGGAGCTGGTCGCCGCGGAAGGGCCGGAGCACGGACTGTTCGGCGCCAAGATCACTGGTGGAGGGAGCGGCGGCACGGTGGCCGTCCTCGCGACGAGCGGAGCGGAGGCATTGGTGCGCGACCTCGCGGCCCGCTACCGGGCGGATACGGGCCGGGAGGCCTGTGTCTTTGCCAACTCCGGGCCGGGGGCGGCGGAGACCGGAGTCCTGCTCCTCGAGCCCCAGGAGGTTCCCTGATCGTCCGCGCGCGCTGCCTCATCGCGCCAGCGGGTCGGGCCGAAGCTGGAACTTCAAGACCTTGCTCGTCGTGCCCTTGCCGCCTTCCATGTGGAACGGCGCGCGGGTGCTGACGGTCGCCCACAGGCCGCGCCCCTTCCAGCCGGCCTCGGGATCGTCGATCCGGCCATCCAGCCATTTCGTGTAGAACCCCAGCGGATAGGGGACCCGGAGCACGACCCATTTCCCGTCCTTCAAAACGAGCAGCCCTTCAGCTCCATTTCCGGTGTTGATCGGGACGTTCTCGCCCAAGCCGAACGTGCCGAACTGATCGACCCAGGTGTAGTAGCTCGCCCCGGCGCTCCCCGGCTTCGTCACGCCGGCGAGCTGCGGCAACGGCTCTGGATAGAAGGTCCAGCCCTCGGGGCAGTGCTGTCCCGTGGCGGTGGGTCCGTTCAGCGGTCCGCGGCATTTGCGGCGGTCGAAGCTCGCCAGGTGTCCGCTCGCCAGCGCCGTCCAGTACACCCCGTTGCGGTCGACATCCCCTCCGCGCGGCGAAAAGCCCTCGACGGGATTCCCCGACTTGTCGAGCGGCAGCTCGTACAGCTCTGCCAGGGCCGTCTGCGGCGGGTTCGGACCTGGATTGAGCCGCACCACGGCGCCGGGGAAGGCCAGCACCGATCCCCAGATGGAACCGTCCGGAGCTGGGGCGACGGCGTAGAAGCCGACCGCGATCCGCTTGTCCTTGGTGGGATCGACCGGCTGGTCGGGCTCCACGTAGGCGTCTCGCTTTCCGTTGCCGTTGGTGTCCAAAATGAGCGCGGTCCACCCCTGCGATTTCTCCTCGTCACCGGTCTCGTCGAACAGTTTCGTGTTCAGCCAGCCGACCACTTGCCCGCCACCCGACGTCCAGAGCGTGCGGTTCGAGTCTTCGGCGAACATGAGGTGATGAGTGCCGAAGCATGTGCCGATGTGCGTGAGCTTCCCGGTCTTCGGGTCGTAGACGGCGAGGTGGCGGCCGGCGCGGGCCAGCGGGAACAGTCGCGCTGACGGGTGGCTCGACCCCGCCTTGCAGAAGGCGGGGTTGTCGGGTGGTCGCACCGTCGAGGTGATCCACACGCGACCCTGCTCATCG
>QHVD01000103.1:0-10227 GCA_003222235.1 Gemmatimonadota bacterium
GGCCAGAAACATGCCGGCCTCGAGCTCCACCGGCCCCTGCCCGAAGCGCTGCCAATCGATCACGCCCGGGGCGCCGCCCACGTCGAGGATGTTGCGGTCATGGAGCGACCCGTGCACGAGCCGCGGCGCCTCCTCTCTCGGCTCCGTTCGCGCTAACATCCCCACCAGCATTGCAGCGGCAGTCCCGAGCGAATCATTAGCGGCGCGGAAGGCCGCGACCCATTCGCCGGCTCGGCGCAACACCTGCGGCGCGCCGAACGGAGGGCCCAGTTTCACCTGCACCCGGAGCGTCGCAGCGCGCTGCAGCCAGCGCGCGCCCAGCTCGCCGGCGCGCTCACCCTGCCCGCGCCTGAGGAGCTCATGCGCCGTGGGCCCCTCCAGCCAGGCCACGACTAGCAGCCGTAGATCCCGTTCCCGGGCCAAGAGCGGCGGCACGCGGATCCGGGAGTCGCCCACGAGGCCCGCGGCGATGGCCTCGTAGAGCGCGGCCTCCGGCGCCGGATCGTCCGCGTAGGCCTTGACGGCGAAGCGGCGACGCGCGGCCCGGGCCTCGAGGGTTGCATGTGATCCCGGCTGGTAAGCGCGCAGGACCAGCTCGACCGGACCGCCGTCCAGCCCCAGCGCGGGGACCGCGCGGGCTAGGCCCGCCACGCGGATCGCCGCGAGGCCCGGCAGCGCGGGATCGTCGGGCAGCACGGTGGTCGGTTTCATCCGAGGTCACCCGACATGGCGCGCTCCGCCTCCACGACGGCCGCGGCCACCTGTTCGCGCCACCGTGGCTCCTGGTGCCTGAAGAGGCCGCTCGCCACCTCGATGAGAGCGCCGGCGCAATGCAGGGCAAAACGCTTCCGCCACGGGGCCGGGACGCGGTCGAAGTACTCTGCGACGAAGGCCGCGGCCCAGGCGCGCGCCCGCGCGGCCGGCACGGAGTCCAAACCGACCCTGCCGGCGACGTACGCAACGAGATGGGCGGGGTCCCGGACTGGATCGCCCAGGGCAACGGAATCGAGGTCGATGAAGATCACCTGCTCGCCCGAGAGGAAGATGTGGTCGGGCTTCAGGTCCGCATGGATCGGCGCCGGCCGCACGTCTTCCAGGCCCGCCGCGACGGCGGCGGTGATGGCCTCGACCCGAGCCCGCAGGTCAGGACAGGCCCACTGCACCAAGGTCGCAGCGAGCCTGACATCGTGCAGCTGGTCGGCGACGGTGTGACGCCGCGTGATCCCCACGTCGTCCTGATTGAACGCGGCCGCGGCCCGGGCAACCGCGCGCGCCGCGCCGGCCCCGTCGAGACCCTGAAGCAGGATCTGCTGCAGCGAAGCGCCGGGAGCTTCCTCCAACGCGAGCGTGCGTAGCTCGCTCACGTAGGCGATGGGCCTGACCACGGCGTACGGGGGGGGCCGCCGCCCATCCGCGGTCCGCTCGGACCAGGACCGCAGCAGCCGGAACGTGTCACTCCCCTGTTCGTTGCGATAGACTTTCAGGTAACAGCGCAGCGTTTCCGTTCGCCGCGTCAGCGTGTCATGGGCTTGGATTGCGTACTTGAGCGCCGCGCCCAGCTCCGTGCGGTAGCGCGTCGGCTCGACCGTCGCATCCGTGCTGTGCCACTCGCCCCGGCCCCCCCCCAGGCGGGCCAGGAGCAGCGGGTCGAGACGGCGCAGCGCGCCGTTCATCACGCGGCTCAACTGGGGGAGCCTGCGGTCGTAGGGGAAGACCTGCACCACCATCTGGAGGTGCGGAATGAAATCCACGGGCTCGAACGTGAGCCAGGCGGAGGGGATCTCACGGCGTGGATCGCCGGCTTGCATCTCCCGCCACAGCCGCTCGGCCTCGCCTGCCCGGGCGTACACCAGGCCCGTCACCCACTGGTCCCGCCGGCGACCTGTGGCCGTGTCCACGACGCGCAGCGTGTACTGCAGGACGCAGCGCGACGTGGACTGACGGCACCGGAACCGGAACGGAGCGCAGTCCTCGATGTGGTAGCGCGGCCCCGCGACCGGCTTCAGATGGGCGCGGAACACCTCGAGCATCAGCCCGGGGTCGCCGGCGACCGCGAGCTGTGGGAAATCGGCGTCGGCCGGAAACGCCTCCGGGCGGCCCGCCGCGGGCAGGGCCTGCCGGCGCAGGGGCGCCGCCTCGCCGCTCACCTGAGATCGGCCGCCGGCTGCTCGATATCGAGCTCGTACAGCTGCCGGTAGCGCCCGCTGTTGGCCATCAGCTCGGCGTGCGTGCCGCGCGCGATGATCCGACCTTCCTCCAGAAGCAACACCACGTCGGCGTCCGCAACCGATTGCAGGTCGTGGGTGATCATGAGACAGGTCTTGCCGGCCATCAGCCGCTCGAGCGCCTCGCGCACCTTCGCCTCGCTCTCGACGTCGAGGCCGGTCATCGGCTCGTCCAGGATCAGGATCGGGGCATGGAGCAGGAGCGCGCGCGCGATGGCGATACGCTGCCGCTGGCCGCCCGAGAGAGTCGCGCCGCGCTCGCCGATGACGGTGTCGTAACCATGCTCCAGCTCGCGGATGAACTCGTCGGCGTTCGCCGCCCCGGCCGCGGCCACGATCTCCCCCAGGCTCGCCTCGGGTCTCCCGTAGGCGATGTTCTCCCGGATCGTCGCGCCGAACAGCAGCGACTGCTGAAGCACGATCCCGATCTGGCGGCGCAGCGACTCGCGCCGATACCGCCGGATGTCGACGCCGTCGATGAGGATGGCTCCCTCCTGCGGCTCGTAGAGACGCAGGATCAGGCTGACAATCGTCGACTTCCCCGCCCCCGACGCTCCGACCAGGGCGACACGCTGGCCCGGGGAGGCGGCGAAGGAGATCTGCCGCAGCACGTCCTTGCCGTCTCCGTAGTCGAAGGAAACGTCCTGGAACACGATTGCGCCTTTGAGCGACGCCGCTTCGATGGCGTCCGGGCGGTCCTGGATCTCCGGCTCGGCGTCGAGGACCTCGGAGATGCGATCCGCGCTGGCCATCGCTTTGGAGAAGTCGGTCGAGAGCTTGGCGAGACTCCGCATCGGCCTGTACATGTTGGTCAAATACCCGACGACCAGGACGAGCTCGCCGGGCATCATCCTGCCGCGGAGCACCTCGAGCGCTCCGAACAGCACCGCCGCCGCAGTTCCCACCGCCGTGATGATTTCCGACGATCGGGTGGCGGCGGCCTCGAGCCGGGCGATCCGGATGCTTTCGCGCACCGTCTCAGCGGTCACGGTGTCGAACTGCTCGATTTCATATTCTGCGCGGGCGAAGGCTTGCACCAAGGGGATCGCCGAGAGCACCTCGCTCATGCGGGAGGCGACCTTGCCCTCCTGCCTGCGCTGCGTCTTGACCGACTCCTTGGTCTTGCGATAGAGATGAAACAGGCTGTACCCCAGGAACGGCAACGTGGCCAGCGCAATCAAGCCCATCTTCCAGTTCAGGACGAACATGACGGCGAACATGCCGCCGACCGTCAGGGCGTAAGAGGAGAACTTCAGAATGGAGTCCGCAAACACGTCCTTCAGGGTGTTCGTATCCCCCGCGATCTTGGTCAGCAGGTCCCCCGAGCGCGCGCGGTTGTGGAAGGACAACGACAGGGCCTGCAAGTGCGCGAACAGCTCGCGGCGCAACGCGTAGACCATCTTGTAGCCGACGGACGAGGTGATGAATATCTGGAAGTAGGAGAACAGCCCTCCGCCCAGCGCAATCAGCACGATGGCGCCGGCGGCTTCCCCCAGCAGTGCGATTTTTCCCCCCGCGGCGAGGCCCTGGAGAAAGCGCAAGGAATGCGGGAAGGGCTTGCCCAGGATCACGTGATCGAGGATGACCTTCAGCGGCCACGGCTTCGCCAGCTCCGTCGCGGTGGCGCCCACGGTGCAGGCGGCGGCCAGGAGCAGGCGCCCCTTGACCCGACGCAGGTGCGCCACGAACAGCTGACGGAATCGCGACCGTTTGCTAGGCCGCATGGCGCTCCTCGAGCGCTCCTCTCGCGCGCGCGGCGAGCTGCGAAACGATCGTTGGCCACCGGGTCGGCTGCCGTTGGCGGACGCTGTAGATCTTGCGGACGAGCGTGAGGCCCCGGTAAAACGACACGTTGCCCGGAGACACCTGAGGCCGCGCCGCGAGATAGGCCTCGCGGAAACAGGTAAGCCACTGACACGCCACCGCCGCCGGCGCGCGATCGGCCACGCAGCGTCGCTCCACCTGCGCCAGAAAGTGACCGGCATCGTAGGCGGCATCGGCGTAGCCGAACATGTCCAGGTCGAGCAGCACGAGGCGGTCTCCCGTCCACAGGAACTGCCCCGCTCCCAGGTCGCCGTGCACCGGCGCCGGGTCGGCCGGGTCGAGGCGGGTCACGGCCTCTTCGAGCCGGTCCATCAAGGGCTCGACCAGCGGGGCGGTCTCGGGCCAACGGTCGCGCAGCTGATCGCACCGGGCTCGCGATTCTTCGACGAGCATCTCGGGAGTGGTGCGCGCCTCCGGCACGATGTCCAGGCGATGCAGGTCCGCGGCCACCCCGGCCGCCTGCCGCAACAGTTGCGTCTTTCGGTCGTCCACGATCTCGGACAGGAACACGCCTTCCACCCACGGGAACACGAGCGTGCGCTCATGCGGTATGTGGCGGATGGGCAGACACAGTGCGCCGTGGTCGGTCTGACAGCGCTCCGCGACCGCCTGGGAGTGCGCCCATACTTGGCGGCTGAAATCGTCCGCGTACACCTTCAGCGCATAGGCTCGCTCTTCCCCGGCATGCGATCGAACTCGCGCCAGCATGACGAAACGGTCCGAGTGCATGCTCTGCAGGACACAGGTGACACGGGCCGGCTGGAAGCCGCTCGGCAAGCAGGGGTGCAGGCTCTCCAACACGGCCGCGGGCTGCTGCAGCCGCGCCAGCTGCGCCCACAGGCCGTCGCGCTGCTCGGCAGTGGCGTTCGATCGGAAGCGCATTCAATCCGCCCCGAGCCAGCGCGACAGATAGGCGGTGAGCCGGGCCGCTCCGTCGAAGGACGGGATGATCTCGTGCATCCGCCGCGCGTGGGCCTGCGGATCACGGCACAGCGCCCACTTCAGGGCCTCGGCGAGACGTTCCGGGTTCAACGCGTTCGGGTGGATGCAGCGGGCCAGACCTCGTGCCGCGAGCAGTTCGGCGCGAATCGCCTGCTCGACCTTGTGGGTCTCGCGAGGCACGATGACCAGCGGGCGGGCGGTGGAGAGCGCCTCGCACACGCTGTTGTAGCCGCCCATGCTCAGGATGGCATCGGACGCGCGCATGAGCCGAAACGTGTCCGCCCGGGGCACGACGCGGCACCAGGTGGTTGTTCGTGCCTCCAGGGCGGCCTGCTGCGCGACCGGCATGAGCGGCCCCGTCACGACCATCCCGACCAGGTCCGGGAAGTCGGCCCTGAGGCGACCAAGAGCGGGCAACACGGCGTCCAGCACCGGATACCCGTCGCTGCCGCTCCCCACGGTCGCCAGCACCAGCGGTCCGCCCTCCGCGAGCCCGTGTTCTCGACGGACCGCGACCGCATCGCACGCGGGCGCATCGCGCACGACGTAGCCACAGTAATGGAGCTTGGGTCGGACCGACTCCGGAATCGCGTAGGCTTGCGACACATCGTAGAGCCTGGGCCAGCCGTACACCGCGATGCCGTCGTAGAGGTTTTCGAAAGCGTCGTACACGCCCAGCTCTTGCCAGAGCGCCCGAATGCGACCGGGATCGTCCATGATGTCCCGCAGGCCGTAGACGAACCGCGTGGCGGGGTACTGCGCCTTCAGGGCATACAGACCATCGCGAAACTCTCCCCCCGAGCCCAGCGGCTCGTGATCCACTAACACGAGCGCCGGGGCCAACCCCTGCGCCGCCTCCCGCAGCATCCGACTGCGGATGCTCCGAAAGCGGCGTATCGCCGCCTCTTCTTCATCCACCGTCTGCCGCACCGTTCCCGGGGTCAGACGCGTGGGCAGTTTGATGTAGTCGCACCGCTCGGGCAGTGTGAAATTGCTCGCCACGGGCGACTTGGTCGCGATATAGGCGACCGCGGTCGGGTACGCCACGAGGATGCGCCGAGCGATGGTCAGCGCCCGAGTGATGTGCCCCAGGCCGCGGCTATCCTGCGCATACAGCAAGAGGGTCCGAGTCTGCATGGACCGGGATTCCGTCATATGAGCCCCAGCGCGGGCGAAGGTCTCGTCCCCATCCGGCAGTCGCCGAATCGCGCGCTGGGTTTGGCAAGTCACGTGCCAGGGTGGGAGGCGTGCGGAGTTTCACGCACTTACCACGTCACGCAGGTTTTGCATCGACGTGACCGGGAGAAGAGCGAGATGGGCCGGGCCGTTGCGGCGACTCAGCGTCGCAGAGCGGCGACGACTGACGGCAGGACGCATCCTCGCGCCCGCCCGAGAGTCCGTGCGGCGCGCCCGTCGGGGCGAGTCGTGGGCATCCCGCCCCGCGCCCAAAATTTGCATCCGCCAGGACGGTGAGCGTGAAACAGTGCATCCCGGCCGCGGCCGCCGCACCTGCGTTGGGCGCCGGCCGGGTGCAACGAGGAGGTAGCCGATGCTGCTCGGCGAGATCGTCCAGGTCGCCCTCGAGGCGCTGCGCGCGAACAAGCTGCGCTCGCTGCTCACCATGCTGGGCATCATCATCGGCGTCGGCGCGGTCATCACGATGCTCGCTTTGGGCTCGGGGGCGGAGCAGTCGGTCCGGGAGCGCCTGCAGGCCCTCGGTCCGACGCTGCTGACCGTGTATCCTGGTCAGAGCTTCCATCATGGGGTGGCAAGCGACAACCGCGTCAGCCTCACGATGGACGACGACACCGCGCTCGCGAACAGCGCCCACTACGTGACCGACGTCGTGCCCGAGCTGCGGGCGAGCCTTCAAGTCCAGAAGGGCAACCGAAACATCAACGTGAACGTGCTGGGCACGACGCCGAGCTTCGTGCCGGTGAAGAACTACACCATCACCGCCGGCCGCATGTTCACCGCCGGGGACGACGCCGCCCGCCGGCGCGTCGCCGTCCTGGGCTCGGCCGTCCCCACGATGCTGGACGCCACACCCGCGGCGATGATCGGGCAGGAGATCGCGATCCGAGGCATCCCGTTCGAGATCATCGGGATTCTGTCCGAGAAGGGATCGCAAGAGCCCACCTCCAACCCCGACGAGCACATTCTCATCCCCCTCGAGACCGCCCGCTACCGCATCATGGGGACCGATCGGCTGCGCTCGATCACCGTGAAAGCGGCGGACCTGACCTCCATGAACCTCGCCATGATCGAGATCGAGCGCGTGCTGCGGCGCCAGCACAAGATCCGCCCCGGGCGTGACGACGACTTCCAGATCCGCAACCAGACCGACATCCTGGCCACGCTGCAGCACACCACCGAGACGTTCAAATACCTGCTCGCCGGGATCGCCGCCGTGAGCCTGCTGGTGGGCGGGATCGGCATCATGAACATCATGCTCGTCTCGGTGACCGAGCGGACCCGCGAGATCGGCGTGCGCAAGGCGCTCGGCGCCACGCGGCTCAACGTTCTCCTCCAGTTCCTGGTCGAGGCGCTGGTATTGTGTCTCGTCGGCGGGCTGATCGGCGTGCTGATCGGCTCGATCGGCGCCGTGGCGCTGTCGAAGCTGGCTCACTGGAACACGCTGATTTCCCCGCTCGCCATCCTGCTCGCGTTCGCGTTCAGCGCAGCCGTCGGGCTGTTCTTCGGGATCTGGCCGGCGCGGCGGGCGGCGAGCCTCGATCCGATCATCGCGCTGCGATACGAGTAAGTGCGGAATGCGGAGTGCGGAATGCGGAATTGATCAGCCGGGATCGTAGCGCGCGGCAGGGGTTCGAAGCTCACCCGTACACTCCGCACTCCACATTCCGCACTCCGCACTCGTTTCGCCCTCAGGCCGAAAGTGTCACCGCCTGCTGGACGGGGCTCCGGCAAGCGCTCAGCAGCTCCTCGAGCAGGCCCGGTATGCGGGTGAGGCCGCCCAAATCGACGCGGCTGCGGCTGGCCGGAGGCGGACCCAGATCCCGAGCGAGCCACTCAGTCAGGGCCCGCGGGCTCAGCTGGTCGGGATGAAGCACGTCGACCAAGCCCAGGTCCCGGAGGCGCTGCGCGCGGATCCATTGCTCGATGTTCGGATTCACGCGCGGCACGATCAGCGCGTGCTTCTCGAACGAGAGCACCTCGCACACGGTGTTGTACCCGCCCATGGAGACGACGCGGTCGGCGCGCTGGATCAGCGCGGCAGGCTCGGAGAGGAATTCGAACACTGTGAGACGTGGACGCCTCTCTGCCCATCGGCGCAGCCGCTCCCGCGTCTCCTCCGGCATGTACAGTCCGGTTACGACCACACCGATCGTATCGGGGGGCAAGTCGGCCTGGACAAATGCCTCGGCCAATGCGGCGCCGTCTTGCCCGCCGCCCACGACACAGAGCGCGAGTTTCCCCGGGGGCAGGGTCGCGAGCAGCGAGTCGGCCTGGGCCGCCGCGAACCGCAGGCGCGGGCGCTCGTCCAGGTATCCCGTGTAGCGCACCTTCGCGGCCGCCTGATCGAAGGTCCCGTATTCGCGAACGGGGTCGTACACGGCAGGATCCCCGTATATCCAGACGGCATCGTAATAGTCCCGAATGACCTCCGCGTGACCCTGTTCCGCCCAGGTCCGGCGCACGGTCGCGGGGTCCTGCAGCACGTCGCGCAGACCGAGCACGCAGCGCGTAGCCCCTCGCTCTCGCACCTGGTCGAGCGTGCGGGTGAGCTCACGGGCGGCCCCCAAGGGCAAGTGATCCACGATCATCACGTCTGGCTCAAAGGCTTCGATCGCGCTCCGAGTGACGCTCTCGCGGAGCGCCACGAGATCCTGGTCGGAGACGTTCAAGAAGCGAGGCCGGCGCGACCCGTCGGCCTCCTTGCGCAACGCCGGGAGGGTGACATAGTCCACTCCCGCCGGCATCGGGAGCGAGCCTATTTGCCGCGCCTCCGCGATCATGACGATGACCGGCTGGGGGTCGGAGCCGAGCAGGGCCTGGGCGATTGACGCGTTACGGCGAATGTGGCCGAACCCGACCATCCCCGGCGAGTACAGAGCGACGCGGCGCTGCCCAGTCCTAATGGCGTGTCGTGTGGGCTCGGTCGTCAGGTGAGGCGTCGCGGAGCGCACGGGCGCGGGGCCGTCGTCGGCACCCGGCTCACGGGGGAGGTGGAGAGGCTCCGCCGCGGCCGGGAGCAACGGCGCGCCGACGGCGACCCGCTCGGCGGCGGTGTAGATGTACTCCGCCACCCGCCGCGCCGCGTCCGGCACGCCCTTGAAGCCGGGCAGGCTGGACACATTCACCACATAGGCGTGCCCGTCGTTCTCCACGATATCCACCCCGCAGAGGTCGATGCCGAAGGCGGCCCCGCACCGGCGAGCCAGGTCCGCCAGCTCCGGCGACGGCGTGAAGGGCTCGCCAAGCTTCTCCTCGTACGTCCGAGCCGGCCACACGCGCGTCACGCCGAACACCTCGGCGCCGATCAGGTACAGCTTCCGGTCTCGCCCATCCCGTGGGTGGTAGCGCTGGGCGAACACTGGCTCCCCGACGGGCGGGAGCGCAGCGAGCTCCGCCGCACTCCGCACGACGGCCACGTCCGCGCCGGACGGCCGTCGGTAGGACTTCACGATGAGGGGGCCCTGCTCGACCGCCGGCCGCAGCTGCTCGAGGTGCGAGGCGACGAAGGTTTGCGGCATCGGCACACCGGCCGACTGGAGAACGCGGAAGGTGAGGATCCGGTCCCGCAGCATGGCGGACACCGGGTACGGGTTGAGCACGGCGGCGCCCGCCTCGTGGAGGGACGCAGCGATGCTCATCGCCACGTCGCTCTTGTCCTTGAGCACGTAGAGGTCGTGCTCCGCGCGCACGCCGAAGACGTCGATCAGCCGCTCCGACACGCGAATCGGCTCGACGACCGCGCCCCGATCGGTCAGGAAAGCCGCAACCTCGGGCATGAGACTGCGGTCCGCCGGGGCGTTGGGCCCCATCAGGAATCCGATGCGCATGTGCTCCCCCCCCGCCCCCTCGGCCCTGCCAAGCCCTGGTTGGGGCAGGTCGTATTGCACGAGCACGAGATTGGGCGCCGACGCGCCGCGTGAACGTGCGTCCGATCTTCCGTGGCATGTTTGGATCCCCCTACGTCACGGATTGGTCGGGGTGGTCCAGCAAGTCCCGTACCACGCACCGCTGGCCGGGAACTCCCCGATGGCCTCGTTTC